>DDSQ01000070.1 GCA_002343845.1 Planctomycetes bacterium UBA2386
CCAGCCTCGCCGAGGCGATTCCGGTGCCGCATGCGGTCGCGCTCTCGGGCGCCGGCCTGCTCGCCGACGTGGCGGTCGCGCGCCGTGACCGCCCGCTGCTGGTGGGGCCGGATGCCGAGTCGGCGCAGTGGGTCGAGACCGCGGCGCGGCGCCACGGGCTCGATGCCATCGTGTGCACCAAGCTCCGCCACGGCGACCGCGAGGTCGATATCGCGCTGCCCGAGGGCGCGCAGGTGGCCGGGCGTGCGGTGGTGTTGCTCGACGACGTCGCCAGCTCCGGGCACACCCTCGCGCGTGCGGCCGAGCGCCTGCGCGCGGCGGGTGCGGCCTCGGTCGATGTCGCGGTCACCCACGCGCTGTTCGCCGGCGACGCGCTCGAGGTGATCCGTGCCGCCGGCGTGGGCGAAGTCTGGAGCACCGACTGCATCGCCCACCCGAGCAATGCCGTTCACATCGCGCCGATGCTGGCCGAGGCCCTGCGGGCCGTCCTCGCCGACTAGCGTCCTGCAGCGCGCACCCGGCCCCGCGCGTGCCTTGCCGCGGGCGCATCGTCGCGTGCGCGGCGATGACGATCACGGTCCTTAATGCTAGGATTCTTGCTTGCGCACTGCAGCGAGCCCCGCTTTTCGGGGTCGCGGGCAGTGCCCGCACATCCGTCGGGGCAGGAATTCAGTGGAGCAAGCGGTCAGGACCGTGATCTTCGCCGATCTGACAGGCAGCACAGGCCTGTTCGAATCGGCTGGCAACGTGGCGGCGACGCAGATCGTCACCCGTTGCACGCACGCGCTCGGCCGCCACCTCGCCTGTGCCGGCGGGCGCATCGTCAAGTATCTCGGCGATGGCGTGCTGGTGCTGTTCGACGATCCGGTCGCCGCGGTGCAGGCGGCTTCGCGCCTGCAGGACGTGCTCGAGGAGCTGGCCAGCGCCGAGCTGCGGCGGGCTCCGATCGGGGTCAAGACCGGCATCGCGCTCGGCCCCATCGTCGAGCATGATGGCGACTGCTACGGCGATCCGGTCAACGTCGCCGCGCGCCTGAGCGATCGCGCCCAGACCGGCGAGACCTTGATCGGCGAGGCGGTGTTCGCCAGCCTCCCCGAGGGGCTGCGCGTGGCCTGCCACAGCCTCGACCGCATCAGCATCAAGGGCAAGGCCGAGCCGATGCGCGTGTGGCGGGTGGACTTCGCCCGCACCGCGGAGACCACGCTCACCACGCTGCTCGGTTTCGACGACCTCGTCGCGGGCGTGCGCCCGGTGCGCCGGGTCGATCTGGAGCGCCTCGACCAGCGCGTCGAACTGCACGCCGACGATCCCCCGCTGATTCTCGGGCGTGGCGACGGTGCCGGCTTCCCGGTCGAGGACGCGCGCGTGTCGCGCCGCCATGCGCGCCTGGAATGGACCGCCGGGCAGTGCGTGCTCACCGATTTCAGCAGCAACGGCAGCTGGGTGCGCCTGCGCGGCAACTCGGCGCCCGTGGTGCTGCGCCGCGACAGCTGCACGCTCTACGGCGAGGGGGAGATCGGCCTCGGCGCCGCCCCCGACGATTTCACCGCACCCACGCTCTCCTTCCGCGTCATAGACGAAGGCTGAGGGCCCATGCACGACGGGTCTGCGGGTGCGCCCGCCGTCTGCGGCCTCGCCCATGCATTGCGGTGTGTTCCGATGCGAATCCTGAGTATCCTCCTGCTCCTGCTGCCTTTCTGTGCGACCGCCCAGGACTGGAGCGCGCGTGCGCTCGGCGAGATCGCGGTGTATCCCGAGTTCCGCGCCCCGGCGAGCGTGGTCGCGGGCGAAGAGGCGCGCATCGCCGCCGAAGTCGGCGCGCGCATCGTCGCGATGCCGGCGCGTACCGGCGTGGAGGTCGCGCGCGGCACCGAGCTGGTGCGCCTGGACGAGGCCGCCTTCCGCATCGAGCGCGACCGCGCGCGCGCCCAGGTGGCGCTGATCGACAGCCGCATCGGGCTGGCGCGCGCCCAGCTCGACCAGGCACGCGCGCTCGCCGGACGCGGCTTCATCAGCGCCGACGGCCTGCGCATCCGCGAGACCGAACTCGGCGTGCTGCAGCGCGAGCGCGACGCGGCACGCGCGGCCCAGGCCGCCACCGAGCTCGCGCTCGCCCGCACCGTGATCCGCGCGCCTTTTGCCGGCGTGGTGCGCGAGCGCCTCGCCGCGGTGGGCGATCTCGCCGCCCCCGGCACGCCGCTGCTGAGCCTGGCGGCGAGCGCCGGCGCCGAGGTGCACGCGCGCGTGCCCGCAGCGCAGATAGACGGACTGCTCGCCGCTGCGCCGCCGATGCTGGTCGCGGGCGGCGCGGAACATGCGCTGCGCATCGTGCGCGTGTCGCCGGTGCTCGATGCCGCGGGCCAGGCGCGCGACGTGATCCTCGCCGCCGCGCCCGCGCTGCCGCCGGGCCTGGCCGGCGAGCTGCGCTGGCGCAGCGTCGTGCCGCACCTGCCGGCCGCCTACCTGCAGCAGCGCGAGGGCCGCCTCGGCGCCTGGCTGGTGCGCGGCGGCGAGCCGGCGTTCGTGGCGCTCCCCGACGCGCAGGCCGGCCGCCCCGTCGCGGTCGACTGGCCCGCGGACACCCGGGTGGTGGACGCGGGGCGCTTCGCGCTCGGACTGCGGGCGCCGACCGCGGCGGCCGGGGGCTCGCGTTGAACGGCTTGTACCGGCGGCTGATCGACAATCACCCGCTCGCCAACATCGCCTTCGTGATGGTGCTGCTCGGCGGCCTGTTCAGTTATCTCTCCATGCCGCGGGCGCAGGACCCCGAGATCAACTTCAACTGGGTCAGCATCGTCACCGCGCTGCCCGGCGCCTCGGCGGAGGACGTCGAGCGCGACCTCACCGGGCCGCTCGAGGACGCGCTCAAGCAGGTCAAGGACATCCGCTTCAGCTCCTCGTCCAGCCGCGAGGGGGTGTCGTCCATCCTGGTGCGCTTCGAGGAGCTCCCCGAGCGGGTGTTCGACAAGCGCGTGAACGACCTGCGCCGCGAGATCCAGAACAAGGCCTCGGCAGAGCTGCCGCCGGACGCCAACGACCCCGTGGTGGTCGAGTTCACCAGCTCGAACGGCTTCCCGACCGCGATCCTGGTGCTCCATGGCGCCGGCGGCGAGACCCTGCGGCGCGCAGGCTTCGTGATGAAGAAGGAGCTCGAGGGCCT
>DDSQ01000208.1 GCA_002343845.1 Planctomycetes bacterium UBA2386
GCCATCGAGAAGATGGGCTGGGACGAGCTGATGGAGACCCTGCGCAAGCGCTTCGAGGAGCAGAAGGAGCGCCACGAGGGCGGCAACCGGATGATCGGCACCGGCGGCACGAGTCCGTTCGGTGCCTACGGCTACAACCCGCAGGGCATCCGCATCGGCCAGGACAAGGGGCGCAACCGCAGCGCGGTGAAGGTCTGGGACCAGCGCGCGTACAAGGACTACGACGACACGAAGGAACTCGGCACGCGCAACATCAAGGTCGCGCTGCGGCGGCTGCGCCGCTTCGCGCGCGAGGGCTCCGAGCTGGAGCTCGACCTCGACGACACGATCCACAGCACGGCGGCCAATGCCGGCATGCTGGACATCAAGCTGGTGCCCGAGCGCCACAACAAGGTGAAGGTGCTGCTGCTGATGGACGTCGGCGGCACGATGGACGAGCACATCCACCGGGTCGAGGAACTGTTCAGTGCCGCGAAGACCGAGTTCAAGCACCTGGAGTTCTACTACTTCCACAACTGCGTCTACGACTTCATGTGGAAGAACAACCGCCGGCGCTTCAGCGAGAAGTTCCCGACCTGGGACGTGATCCGCAAGTACAACAAGGACTACAAGCTGGTCTTCGTCGGCGACGCCACGATGAGCCCCTACGAGATCCTGCAGCCCGGCGGCAGCGTCGAGTACAACAACGAGGAAACCGGCGCCGAGTGGCTGCAGCGACTCACGCACGCGTTCCCCAGGTACGCCTGGATCAACCCGGAGCCGCAGGGTGTCTGGGGTTACCGGCAGAGCATCGCGATCGTCCAGCAGCTGATGAACCAGCGCATGTTCCCGCTGACGCTGGCCGGCCTCGAAGGGGCGATGCGCCTGCTCAGCAAATGACCGGCCCTGATGGCGGCGCCGGCCCGTCGCGCGGCTGGCGCACCGGTGCCGCCGCGATGGCCCTGCTGCTGGCCGCCGGCTGCGCGGCGCTGCCGGGCGGGACGCCGCGCGAGGCGGCCGGGGCCACCCCGGGCGCGGACGCGCCGACCCGCAACGACGCCCCGGCAGCCGACGACGCGCGGGTGGCACCCTGGACGCTCGAGGTGGCGGCGCCGCCGCCGCTGAAGGCGCTGCTCGAGCGCCACCTCGACCTCTCGCGGCTCGTGACGCTGGCCGCCGGCGTGCAGGTCGGCGAGGCCGAGTTCCAGCGGCTCGTCGATGCCGCGCCCGCTCAGGCCCGGGCGCTGCTCGAGACCGAGGGCCACTTCGACGCGAAGGTCGAGATCGAGCCCGTCGCGCCGCCGGCGGCGGCAGCGGGCACGGGCCAGCCGGCACGCCTGCGCATCGTCGTCGATCCGGGGCCGCCGACGCGCGTGCGTCGTTTCGACCTCGAGGCCGAAGGCGACCTCGCGCGGGCCGTCGAGGCCGGCGACGCCGACGCGATCGCGCTGCTCGCCAGCCTGCGCGGCGCCTGGGCGCTGAAGCCGGGCAGCACCTTCCGCAATGCGGACTGGTCCGACGCGAAGAGCGCGACCCTCGCCCGCCTGCGCTCGGCCGGCTACGCCACCGCCACCTTCAGCGGCACGTCGGCGCAGGTCGATGCGCGCGAGCACCGGGCGCGACTGTTCCTCGTCGTCGATTCCGGACCCTTGTTTCGCGCCGGCGGCCTGGACATCGAGGGCCTCGCGCTGCACGACCGCGAAGCGGTCGACAACCTCGCCCGGCTCGAGCGCGGAACCGTCGTCACCGACACGCTGCTGCTGGACTTCCAGGAGCGGCTGCTGAAGAGCGGGCTGTTCGAGCTGGCGACCGTGACGCTGGACAACGACCCGGCGCGCGCCGCCGAGGCCCGGCTGCTCGTGCGGGTCAGGGAAGTCCAGCGCCACCAGCTGACGACCGGCGTGGGCGTGAGCAGCAACTCGGGCCCGCGGGCCACCGTCGAGCACCTGGACCGCCGGGTCTTCGGGCGTGCCGCGACACTGCGCAACAAGGTCGAGTGGGGGCGGCTGCGCCAGGCCTGGGACGGCGAGCTGTCGACGCACGTGCGGCCCGACGGCTACCGCTGGTTCACCGGCTTCACCGTCGAGCGGCTGGAGACCGACCAGGACGCCGTGCTCGCGCAGCGCGTGCGCTTCGGGCGCGCGCTCGAGCAGGCGCGCATCGAGCGCAGCCAGTACCTGGAATGGGACCGGGCGGTGCGCCGCACCAGCCTGTCGCGCACGGTCGACGAGGCGCTGACGGCCAATCACGGCTGGGTGTGGCGCGAGATCGACGATCCGCTGCTGCCGACCGACGGCGAGACGATGTCCCTGCTGCTCAGTGCGGGCCAGACGCGCGGCAGCGCCACCGGGGTGAGCCCGCTGCTGCGGGCACAGGGCCGGATCACGCTGTACCGGCCGCTCGGCGCCGGCTGGCACGGGCAGGCACGGGTCGAGGCCGGTCAGGTGTTCGTGCGAGAAGCCGCGACGGTGACCAACGCGCTCGGCTTCCGCGCCGGCGGCGACGACTCGGTCCGCGGTTATGCCTTCCGCAGCCTCGGCCCGATCCGCGACGGCGCGGTGGCCAGCGGCAAGGTGATGTTCAGCGCCAGCGCCGAGGTCGCGCGCCCGCTGTCGGCCGCCTGGCCGACGCTGTGGGGCGCGCTGTTCGTCGACACCGGCAACGCCGCCGACAGCTGGGGCACGCTGGATCCGGTCACCGGCTACGGCATCGGCCTGCGCTGGCGCAGCCCGGTGGGGCCGCTGCGGCTGGACCTGGCCNNGCCATCGACACCACCCTTCCTGCGGCACCGGCACCAGCCGGGCCACGCGGCCGGCTGCCGCGTTGGGGGCGTGGCCTGCTGGTCGCGGCCACCCTGTTCGTCGCGCTGGCGGCCTTGCTGGCCGCCGCCGCGCNNGCTGCAGCGCGTGCCGGGACTGCAGGTCGAGGACAGCCGCGGCGCGCTGCTCGACGAGCGCTTCTCGGCGCGCCGCATCAGCTGGACCGGCGGGCCCCTGCAGCTGAGACTCGACGACCTGGCCTGGCAGGGCGCCCGCTGGCGGCCGCTGCCCGATGGCGGCGGCTGGTTCTCGCTCGCCCTCGGCGAGTTGCGCATCGGCCGCGTCGAGGTGCGCACCGGGCCGCCGAGCGAGACACGACCGACGCCGCCGGCCACCCTGCGCCAGCCCCTGCAGCTGGACCTGCAGTCCGTGCAGGTCGGCGAACTGCGCATCGACGCCCTCGAACCGCTGCACGACTTGCACGCGGCGGTGGTGCTCGGCGGCGACCGTGGCGCCAGGCATCGCGTCGAGCTGCGCCGGCTGCGCTGGCAGCACGTCGAGGCACAGGGCAAGGCCCACATCGAGACCGACGCTCCGTACCGGCTCGCGGCGCAGCTGCAGCTGCGCGGCGGCGACAGCCTGCGCTGGGCAGCCGATGCGGGCATCGCCGGGCCGCTGTCGTCGATCGACCTCAAGCTGCGGCTGAGCGGCGCGCCCGGCGATCAGCCGGCTGCCGGTGGGCCGCCGCAGGCGCTCGATGCCCAGGTGCAGGTCCGCCCGTTCGAGCTGTGGCCGCTGGGTGACGTCAACCTCTCCACGCGCTCGCTGGATCTCTCGGCGCTGCTGCCGGGTGCACCACGCACCCGCCTGACGGGCCACGCGCTGATCCGCAGCCAGGGCCTGCGCGAGCCGGTCAGCGCCGATGTCGTGATGGACAACGCGTCACCGGGCCGGCTCGACGAGCAGGCCCTGCCCGTGCTCGCGCTGCGCCTGGCGCTGAAGGCCGATCCTCGCCAGCCCGAACGCGTGGTGATCGGGCCGTTCGAGCTCGATGCCGCCGACGCCAGCGGCGCCGCAGGCCGCTGGAGCGGCGGCGGGCTCTGGGACGGCGGCGAGCTGACGCTGCAGACGCGGCTGGCCCACCTGCAACCCGCGCGGCTCGACGGCCGCCTTGCGGCGATGCGCCTGTCCGGGCCGCTGGACCTGGCGATCCAGGGCCTGCCCTCTCCCGCCCCGCAGGCCGGCGGCCAGCCGGCCTGGGCCGGCGCCGGATCGCTGACGGTTCAAGCCAAGGGACGCCTGGAGGGCAGCATCGGCGGCGCACCGCAGGAGGTGCAGCTGGCCTTCGACATCGGCGGCGGCGCCCGGCAACTCGAAATCCGCTCGCTGCTGGCCCGCAGCGGGCAGGCCCGCGCCGAGCTGAGCGCGCGCCTGACCCGGCTGCCTGCGCAGCGCTGGCAGCTGAGCAGCCAGGGCGAGCTGGACGCGTTCGAGCCGCTGACCTGGTTTCCGGGCCCGCAGTCTGCCGCCTGGGGCCGAGGACCGCACCGCCTCAGCGGCCGCTGGAACATCGACGTCGGCGCCCCACAGGCCGTGACGACCCTGCCGCTGGCCCGCGCGGTGCCGATGCTCGAAGGCCGCGTCGACCTGCGCATCGCGGACTCCGTGCTGGCCGGGCTGCCGTTCGCCGCGAACGTTCAGCTGCGCCAGGATCCCGCTGCGGACCGCTTGCTGCGCACGCAGGGCCGCGCTGAGCTGCGACTGGCCAGCGCGCTGCTGAACGTCGACGCCAGCGGGGACCCGGCCGGCAGCGGCAGCACCGACCGCACCCAGCTGCGCCTGCAGATCCCGTCGCTCGGCGAGCTGGCGCCGCTGGCCGAGCAGCTGCCCGCCCTGCAGCCCTGGCGGCCCCGGCGCGGCGAGGTGCAGCTGCGCGCCGACCTGCGGGGCCGCTGGCCGGACATCGGCGGCGACGTGCAGGGCCGTGCCCGCGGCGTCGAGGCGGGCGCGCTCGGCCTGGGCAGTGCCGAGCTCGAGGGACGCTTCGACCGCTCGCGCGGCGACGAGCTCGTGCTGCGCGCCGACGCGGCGGCCATCGGCTGGCGGGAGNNCCGCCTGGACACGCTGCGCGCGCAGCTGCGAGGCAAGCCGGCGGAGCACCGTTTCGACGTCGAACTGGCCGCACCGCTGCAGCCACCACCCGCGCTCGCCCGGGCGCTGTCGTGGCGCCAGGGCCCGGGAGCACGCGCCCGGCTCGCGGGCCAGGGCAGCTGGAACTCGCTGCCCGGTGGCGGCGGACGCTGGGCCGGGCGGCTCGAGCAGCTCGGCGCGGGCAGCCAGCCCGTCGCCGGTGATGCCGGCGCGGACGTCTCCTGGCTCGACGCCCGCGACCTGCAGGGGGAGTGGACCGTGGATGCCGAGGGCTCGATCGCTCAGGTGCTCCTGCGCCCGGGACTCGCGCGCAGCGGGCCGCTCGCGCTGCGCTGGGACGAGTTCCGGTGGCAGCCGACGCCTGGCGGCCCGTCCGAGTGGCGCCTGAAGGGGCAGCTCGAGCCGTTCGCCATCGCGCCGTTGCTGCAGCTCGCGCAACAGGCGCTGCCCGGCACGCTGCGCTGGAGCGGCGACCTTCGCCTCGGAGCCTCGCTGGACGTGCGTGCCGGTGCGCGCCTGGACGCCGAGGTGCGCGTGCAGCGCGAGGGCAACGGCGATCTCGCCTTCAGCGACGGCGGCAAGCCGCAGCCGCTGGGCATCACCGACGCCGCGCTCGCGCTGGACGTGCGCGACGGCACCTGGCGCTTCGCCCCGCGCATCGCCGGGCAGATGCTCGGCCGCCTGGACGGCGAACTCGTTGCCCGCACCGACCCGGCCCGGCGCTGGCCGGCGCCCGACGCGCCGATCAGCGGCCAGCTGCAGGCGCGCATCGCCTCGCTGGGCGCGCTCAGCGGCTGGCTGCCGCCGGGCTGGACGCTGCAGGGCGAGGTCGACGCCCAGGCGCGCCTGTCCGGCACGCTCGGCAGCCCCGGCTACACCGGTCACCTGAAGGGTGATCGCATCGGCGTGCGCAACCTGCTGGCCGGCGTGGACCTGCGCGACGGCGCCGTGCGGCTGCGCCTGGACGGCGAGACGGCGCAGATCGAGAGTCTCGGCCTGCGCGGCGGCGACGGTACGCTGGTCGCCGACGGCACGGCGCGCTTCGGTGCGCAGCCTCAGCTCGAGCTGCGCGCGCGGGCCGACAAGCTGCGTGTGATCGGCCGCGTCGACCGCCAGCTCGTGCTCAGCGGCCAGGCCAGCCTCGCGGCCGCCGCCGATCGGCTGCGCCTGGACGGCCGCATCGTTGCCGACAGCGGCTTCTTCGACCTCTCGCGCCGCGACGCACCGGGCCTCGACGAGGATGTCAGCGTCGCCCGCGGCGACGAACCCGCGCCCGCCGAAGTCACGCGGCGCGAGCCCTCGCCGGCGATGCGCAACGCCCAGGTCGCGCTGGACGTGGACCTCGGACCGAGGCTGCACCTGCGCGGGCGCGGGTTGGACACCCGGCTGGCCGGCACGCTGCGCATCAGCGCGCCGCTGGGCCGCTTCGCCGTCAACGGCACGGTGCGCGCGGAGGACGGCACCTATGCCGCCTACGGCCAGAAGCTGACGATCGAACGCGGGCGGGTCGCCTTCAACGGCCCGGTGGACGGCGCCCGGCTGGACATCCTCGCGCTGCGGCCCAACCTGGACATCCGCGTCGGCGTCGCGATCACCGGCAGCGCGCTCGACCCGCGCGTGCGGCTGTTCAGCGAGCCCGAGATGGCCGAGACCGAGAAGCTGTCGTGGCTGGTGCTCGGCCGCGGATCGGCAGGCCTCGGCCGCACCGACACCGCGCTGCTGCAGCGCGCCGCGCTGGCCCTGCTGGCCGGCGAGGGCGAGAGCCCGACCGACAGCGTGCTGCGCATGCTGGGCCTGGACGAGTTCTCGATCCGCCAGAGCGACGGCGAAGTCCGCGAGACCGTCGTCAGCGTCGGCAAGCAGCTCGGGCGCCGCTGGTACGTCGGCTACGAACGCGGCGTCAACGCCACGGCCGGCACCTGGCAGCTGATCTACCGCGTCGCGCAGCGCTTCACGCTGCGGGCCCAGAGCGGCCAGGACAACTCGCTGGACCTGATCCGCACCTGGCGCTTCGGCCCGCCGCGCAGGAGCGACGTGCCAGAATGATCCCGCCGCCGCCGTAGTTCAATGGATAGA
>DDSQ01000136.1:0-3750 GCA_002343845.1 Planctomycetes bacterium UBA2386
GCGCGCCTGGGCGTACAAGGACATCGGCCGCAGCTACGACGCCGTCTACAACCGGCAGCACCCGCCCGGCTTCCGCTGGATCACGGAGAGCTTCGGCACCAACTGGCGGCTGACCGAGATGCAGGCCGCGCTCGGCCGCCTGCAGCTGCGCAAGCTCGCCGACTGGACCGCGCGGCGCCGCGCGCATGCGCAGCGCCTGGCGGCCGGCCTGTCCGCCCTGCCCGGCCTGCGCGTGCCGCTGCCGGGCGACCACGTCGGCCATGCCTACTACAAGTTCTACGCGTTCGTGCGCCCCGAGCGGCTGGCGCCGGGCTGGAACCGCGACCGCATCATGGAGGCCGTCAACGCGCTGGGCATCCCGTGCACGGTCGGCTCCTGCAGCGAGATCTACCTCGAGAAGGCCTTCGCCGACCGCGGCTGGGCCCCGGCGCGCCGGCTGCCGGTGGCCCGCGAACTGGGCGAGACCAGCCTGATGTTCATGGTGCACCCGACGCTGCCGCCGCAAGCCCTCGAGGCCACGGTGGCCGCCGTGCACGAGGTGATGGCACAGGCCACCGCGCCGGCCCGCAGCAGCCTGCACGAGGCCACCGCATGAACCTCGCGCGGCTCGGCCGGCGCCTGGCCGGCCTGCCCGACCCGAGCAAGCGGGCGCTGAACCTGCTGGCCGACGGCGTCTTCCTGCCGCTGTGCGCCTTCGTCGCCGTGGCCCTCGGGCCGGTCAGCCTGCGCGGGGCCTTGCAGGTCAGCGTGATCGGCTACCTGCTCGCGGGCATGGGCACGGTGGTCATCCTGGCCGCGTCGGGCCTGTACCGCTCGGTCGTGAGGTTCATCGACCTGCGCACCGTGGCCACGACGAGCATCGCGCTGGCCGGCGTGGTGCTGCTGCTGTACGTGACGGTCAAGCTGCTGAGTTTCGAGCGGGTGCCGCCCTCGTCGATCCTGACCTACTGGTTCCTGTCGTTCGCCTACCTGCTGACCTCGCGGGTGATCGCTCGCGCGGTGCTGCAGCGCGGCATGAAGAAGCCCGGCCGGCCGCGCCGGCGCACGCTGATCTACGGCGCCGGCAGCGCCGGTGTCGAGCTGGCCCACGCGATGACGATGAGCCTCGACTACCAGGCGATGTGCTTCGTCGACGACGAGCCCAGCCTGCGCCGGCGCGTCGTCGCCGGCCTGACGGTCTACGGGCCCGACGAGCTGGAGACGGCCGTGCAGCGCCACGACATCGAGCAGATCGTCGTCGCGATCCCGTCGGCGGCCGCCTCGGCGCGCCGCGCGCTGATCAGCCGCATCGAGGCGCTGGGGCTGCCGGTCAAGATGCTGCCGGGGCTGGCCGACCTGGTCTCCTCGGGCCACGCGTCGGTCTCGGACATCCGCGACATCGACGTCTCCGACCTGCTGGGCCGCGACCCGGTGCCGCCGAACCCGGACCTGTTCGCCCGCAACATCCGCGGCAAGGTGGTGCTGGTCACGGGCGCGGCCGGCTCGATCGGCAGCGAGCTGTGCCGGCAGATCCTCAGCCAGTCGCCGACCAAGCTGATCCTGTTCGACCACTCCGAGTTCGGGCTGTACACGATCGAGCACGAGCTGCAGCTGCTGCGCGGCGACACGAAGCTGGTCGCCGTGCTGGGCAGCGTGATCGACGGCGACCTGGTCGAGCGCGTGATGCGCGAGCACGGCGTGCAGACCGTCTACCACGCGGCGGCGTACAAGCACGTGCCGATCGTCGAGGCCAACATCCGCCAGGGCGTGGTCAACAACGTGTTCGGCTCGCTGGCCGTCGCCGTGGCGGCCGCGCGCTGCCGGCTCGAGACCTGCGTGCTGGTGTCCACCGACAAGGCGGTGCGGCCGACCAACGTGATGGGCGCGTCCAAGCGCATCTCCGAGCTGATCTTCCAGGCCTCGGCGGCGATGAAGGACGTGCAGACGGTGTTCTCGATGGTGCGCTTCGGCAACGTGCTGGGCTCGTCGGGCTCGGTGGTGCCGCTGTTCAAGCGCCAGATCGAGGGCGGCGGCCCGATCACCATCACGCACCCGGACATCATCCGCTACTTCATGCTGATCCCCGAGGCCGCGCAGCTGGTCATCCAGGCCGGCGCGATGGCCAAGGGCGGCGAGGTCTTCGTGCTCGACATGGGCGAGCCGGTGCGCATCGCCGACCTCGCGCGCACGATGCTGCGCCTGTACGGCCTGAGCGAGAAGACCGCGCAGACACCCGACGGCGACATCGAGCTGAAGTTCGTCGGGCTGCGCCCCGGCGAGAAGCTCTACGAGGAGCTGCTGATCGGCGACAAGACCGTGCCGAGCAGCCACCCGCGCATCATGTGCGCGCTCGAGCGCTCCATCGAGCCGATGCTGCTCGAGAAGATGCTGCTCGCGCTGCGCAAGGTGTGCGACATCGGCGACGACGAGGCCGTGCTGCGCCAGGTGCGCAACCTGGTGCCCGAGTTCCGCGACGCGGCCGAGGTCAACCAGGCGGCGCAGGTCAACGGCAACGGCAAGCCGGCGCCGGCACCCGCCTTCATGGCCAGCGGCACCTGAGGGCAGGCGGGGCGGCCCGGGGCGGCCGTGCTCAGTCGCCCCGCGGCTCGGCAACCTCGCTGAGGTCCTCGGCCTCGGGAACCGTCAGCACCGTCAGGCCGGAATCCGCGGCCAGCGCCAGCGCGGTTTCGCGTGCCGGGCCTTCGGCCGCCGTCATCGCGACGATCACGTGCGTCGCGCCGGCCGTCACCGAGGGGTCGCGCACCCGCGCCAGCGGCCCCACCACCGGCACGCCGGCGATGCGCGCGCCCTGCAGCGACGGCGCGTCGTCCAGCAGCATCAGCACCTTCCAGCCCTGCCGCCGGTGCAGCCCGGCCAGCAGCCGCCGCGCCGTCTCGCCCGCGCCCATGACGATCGCCTGGCGGGGCTCGCCCCCGCTGGCACCCCCGACCGCGTGGGCCTGCTCCCAGACCATGCGCACCAGCATGCGCACGAGCACCAGGCCGACCATCGTGAACACCGGGTGCAGCACCAGCACCGCGCGGGCCACGCCGACCAGTTGCGCCATCAGGACCCACACCGCGCTGAACAGGCCGGCCGCCGCGCAGGCCAGCACGATGCGCCGCATGTCGTCGAAGGCGAAGAAGCGCCACAGCGAGCGCCGCACCCCGCTCAGGCGCAAGGCGACCAGGTAGGCCGCGACGACACCGAACGAGACCAGGTCGTCGTACCAGGGGCGGCCGGGCTGCCAGCGCTCGACACCCAGCCGGAACAGGTAGGTCAGGTGCCAGCAGGCGAGCACGACGAGCGCGTCGACGGCCACCGCGAGCCAGCGCGTGCGCCGGCTGGCCTGCTCCATGCGGGCCGCGACGCGGGCCCAGAACCGCTGGTGTTCGATCACGTTGATCACCTTCTGCAAGGGATGACGGGGCAGGAACACGGTGCGCAATGTCAGGCCCAGCGCGCGCAGGTCGGCGGCCAGCGACGCGTGCTCGACGGAGGCCGCAGCGACGCGCAGCTTCTCCGGCAGGATCACCTCGAGGTATTCGCGCTCGGGGTCGTCGGCGCGCGACAGCAGCTCGCCCTCGTTGCGAAAGCGCAGCGAGGCGAAGTCGGTGATGCCCGGGCGCACGCTGAGCAGGCGCCGGCGCTTCTCCTCGGGGTACTCGGCGACGTAGCGCGGCACCTCGGGCCGCGGGCCCACCAGGCTCATCGTGCCGCGCAGCACGTCGAGGAGCTGCGGCAGCTCGTCGAGCTTGGTGCGCCGCAGGA
>DDSQ01000136.1:3808-11620 GCA_002343845.1 Planctomycetes bacterium UBA2386
CCCGGCGAGTCCCACTTGATCCACAGCGCCACGGCCAGCAGCAGCGGCGCCAGCAGCACCAGGGCCGCGGCGGAGACGAGGATGTCGATCGCTCGCTTGAGCATGGACGCGGCGCGGGCGGCGAGGGCCGGCGGGCGTGCGCGGGTCGTCCGGCCGGCGCCGCTCAGGGCCCGCCCAGCAGCTCGCGCACGCTGTCGATCACGCGCCGCGTGTCGGCCTCGGTCATGCGCGAGAAGATCGGCAGGCTCACCAGCCCCTCGTAGGCGGCCTGGCTGCACGGGAACCACTCGGGCCGCAGGCCGTAACGGTCGCGCCAGTAGGGTTGCAGGTGCAGCGGGATGTAGTGCACGCTGCAGCCGATGCCGCGGGCGTACAGGGCCTCGATGAAGGCGTCTCGACCGAGCGGCGCGTCCTCGCCCAGGCGGACCGCGTAGAGGTGCCAGGAGTGCTCGTCGCCGGGCTGCGGGCCGGCGGGCAGCCGCAGCGGCAGGCCGGCGAAAGCCTCCTGGTAGGCCTCCGCGATCTCGCCGCGGCGCCGTGCGAAGTCCCGCGCCTTGCGCAACTGGTGCAGGCCCAGCGCCGCGGCGATGTCGGTCAGGTTGTACTTGAAGCCCGGCGCGACGATCTCGTAGTACCAGCTGGGCACCTTCGCGGTGAAGCGGTCGAACGCGTCGCGGCTGATGCCGTGCAGCCGCATGACCCTCGCGCGCGCGGCGAGATCGGCGTCGCGCGTGACCAGCATGCCGCCCTCGCCCGTGGTGATCGTCTTGTTGGCGTAGAAGCTGAAGACGGTGGCATCGCTGTCCAGCGTGCCGACGAGGCGCCCGCCGCAGCTCGTCGGCAGCGCGTGCGCCGCGTCCTCGACGACGCGCAGGCCGTGGCGGCGCGCGACGGCGAGCAGCGCGGGCATGTCGGCCGCGAGCCCGCCGTAATGCACCGGCAGGATGGCCTTGGTGCGCGACGTGATGGCATGCTCGACCGCGGCCGGGTCGATGTTCAGCGTCTGCGGGTCGATGTCGACCAGGCGCACGTCGGCCCCGAGGTAGCGCACGACCTCGGCCGTCGCGGTGAAGGTGTGCGTCGTCGTGATCACCTCGTCGCCGGGCCCGATGCCGATCGCCTCGAGCGCGAGATGCAGCCCGGCGGTGGCCGAATTGACGGCGACGCAGTGCAGCCGCTCGTCGCCGAGGAAGGCGGCGAAGTCGGCCTCGAAGCGCTTGGCCTTCGGGCCCGTGGTGATCCAGCCGGACTTCAGCGTGTCGACGACCTCCGCGATCTCGTCGTCGCCGATCTCGGGCAGGGCGAAGGGGAGGAAGGCGGATGGCGTCGAGTGCTCGGTCATGGATCGGAGGGTGTCAGGCGCCGAGGACCAGCAGGTGCTTCTTCTGCGCCGCCGGCACGGCTTGGGCCGCGATCGCCCGGTCGAAGGTCACGAAGCGGGCGTCGTGGGCCGCGGCCAGCGCGAGCAGGTAGACGTCGGTGACCTGGCGCGAGCCGAGCACCCGCTCCCAGCGGATGCGGCCCGCCTCGAGCAGGCTGAGCTCGTCGGGCCAGAAGGCGTGGCTGGCGTCGGCACAGGCCTCGGCCAGGCGCTGCGCCACCCGCCCCGGCGGCTGCGGATTGGGATAGGCGGGCAACGAGAGGATGCGCAGGCAACCGTTCTGCGTCAGCGGGCAGGAGGCCCAGCCGTGGCGCACGTGAGCCGCGAGCCAGTCGCGCGCCATGCGGTGGTGCAGGTGGCCGGCATCCAGCAGCGCCACCAGCACATTGACGTCGAGCAGCGCGCGCACGGCAGGGTCAGATGCCCTCGGCGTCGCGCAGCCGCTCCACCTGCGCATCGGTGGTCACGATGCCGCTGCGGGCCTCGAACGGGCGGAATCCGGCGACCGTGCGCGCCGCGCGTCGCGCGCGGGCCGTCGTCGGCGCGGCCACCACGCCGGTCAGCGACTGACGCAGCAGGGCCGAGACGACCTGTCCGGCACTGCGACCCTCACGGCGCGCGAGCTCCTTCGCGGCGGCGAGCAGGTCGTCGTCGATGTCGAGCGTGGTTCGCATGGCGATTGATGCGCTGATGTCGTGATGCAAGCCGCTCGGATTCTAGCTGGCCGGGTTCAGGTGGCGCCCGACGCAGGCCCTGCGCGGCTGGCCGGACACCGTGGCCGAGCCGGGGTGCGGCCGCGAACGTCACAGCGTAACCAGGCCGGCGCACGGGTGTCTCGCGGGCTCGAGTCGGCACCGCTGCCATCCGATCGTCTGCCGATCAATCGGCCACGTGGCGACCGATCCACGCCAGCACGTGCGTGCGCAGCGGGGGCAGGACGTTCAGAGCCGCGTACAGGCGCGGGTGGACGCGGCAGGCCGCGCGCGCCAGCGGCGGCGCCAGCGTGACGCGGCGCGCGTCCACGCGGCCCTGCGGGAACAGTTCGCGCACCCGGCGCAGCGGCACGCCGCGCACGTCGGGGTTGCGCGGGTTGCCGACGGTGAAGTCGTACCAGAGCACGCCGCCGCCCGGCCGCAGCCAGCGCCACATCGTCGCGGCCAGCCGCTGCTGGACGCCGTCGTCGAGCAGCGACGAGAAGACGGTGGACTGCAGCACGATGTCGACGCTGCCCGGCGCGATCGGCTGCGCCGCGGCATCGCCCTCGACGACCCGCACGGCCGCGGGCAGCCGCTGCCGCGCCGCCTGCGCGCGCTCGGGCAGCAGCTCGATGCCGCACAGGTGCTGCGGCTGCAGACCCAGGCGCAGCAGCTCGAGCAGGTTGCCGCCGGCGCCGCAGCCGACCTCGACGACACGCAGCGCCGCCAGATCGCTCATCCCGTGGGCGACGAGCAGCCCGATCATCGCGCGCTGCCGCTCCTGCACGGCCTGCCAGACCTCGGGGCGCAGCAGGCTGTAGCGGTCCTCCAGGCCGGCGCGGCGCGCATAACGTGCCGCCATCTCCTGCAGGCCGTCCGGCCTCTCGCCGCTGGCGGCGTCGCCACCGTCTTCGGCGCGCGGTGCCGGCCGTGGCGCGTTGCGACCGCTGCCCATGGTCCCGCGCCTCAGCAGCCGCCCAGCGCCGCGATGAAACGCTGCGCGAGCACGGGATACGCGTGGTGGCGCAGCACGTAGGCCTTGCCGCGCTCGCCCATCGCACGCCGATCGGCCGCGCGCAGGCCGGCCAGGCCCTTCAGCCCCTCGGCGATGGCCGCCGGATCCTCCGGCGGGACGGTCAGTCCGCAGCGCGCGTCGCCCACCGGGTCGTTGCCCGCCTCCACCGCGTGCAGCACCGCCTTGCCGGCCATCATGTAGTCCATCAGCTTGTTCGGCGCGATGCCGAAGCGGTAGATCGGCACGCGCTGCCAGCCGATGAAGGCGATGTCGATCGCGGCGAGGAAGGCGCGCACCTGGGCCTTCGGGATCGGCGGCAGCAGCGCGACCCGGGACAGGCCCTCGTCGGCGATGCGGCGCGCGAGGCGCTCGCGTTCATGCCCGTCGCCGACCAGCACGAAGCCCAGCGGCGCATCGGCGAGGCGCTTCGCGGCATCCAGCAGGTGATCCAGCGCGTTGGGCAGGCCCATCGAACCCGCGTAGCCGACCACCACGCGCTCACCTTCGCGCGCGGCGGCCAGCGCGGCGGCGACGTCGCCGCGCAGCGGGGCGGGCGCCCCCTGCCACTCCTCGGGACTGATGCCGTTGGGCACGATCGCCAGCTTGCGCAGGTCCAGCCCGCGGGCGGTCACGTGCGGGTGCACCTTCGGCAGCATCGAGACGACCAGGTCGCAGTGCCGGTAGGCGGCATCCTCGGCCGACTGGCAGACCAGCGCGAAGGGGTGCCACGGCGACATGCCGGCCAGCTCGATCAGCGACAGCGGCCACAGGTCGTGCAGTTCGTAGACGTGGCGCGCGCGCACGCCGGCGCGGGCCGCGGCCTGCGCGATGCGCCGCGCGACCCAGTTGTCCATCGGGTAGGTGCTGGAGGCGATCACCGCGTCGGGCCGGACGTCGCGGGCGAGCTCGTCGGCCATCGCCCAGGTCTGGCTCAGGTAGGCCATCACGTTGCGCAGCCGGCCGACGCCGTTGCCGCGGTACGCGGGCGTCGGCAGCCACTGGTACTCGATCCCGTCGATGACCTGGGTGCCGGGCGGCGGCTGGCGCGTGCGCACGTGCGAGAAGTCGGCCGCGACGATGCGCACCCGGTGCCCGAGGCGCACCCATTCGCGCGCCAGGTAGTAGGGCCGGTACTCCATGCCCAGCTCGGGCGTGCCGGCGTAGTGGTTCAGCAGCAGCAGGTTCACGCGCGTCCCTCGAAGGCGTACAGCCGCGCGACGAACCGTTCGACCGCGGTGCCGAACATCGCGTGGTTCGCGACCCACTCGCGGTTGGTCGCGGCGACGATCTCGCGGCGCTGCAGCAGCCCGCGCAGGTCCTCCAGCGCGGGCAGCTCGCGGGCGGCGCAGATCCAGCCGTTGCGGCCGTGGACGACGAGTTCGCGGTTGGCCGGCAGGTCCGACAGGACGGGGATGCAGCCGTGCGCCATCGCCTCGAGCACCGAGACGGAGACCGAGTCGCTGGTCGGCAGGCTCAGGTACCAGCGGGCCTCGGCGTACCGGGCGGCCTGGGCCGCGGCGTCGAGCCGCCCGGTGAAGCTGACGCGTCCGGCCAGCCCCAGTGCCTCGACGCGGCGCTCGAGCTCCCCGCGCAGGCTGCCGTCGTTGGCGACGACCAGCCGCGCCGCGGGCCAGGCCCCCGCAAGCCCGGCGAACAGCTCGAGCACCCGCTGCGGCGCGTACAGCGGCTCGAGTCCGCGGTTGGCGAAGAACAGCGCATCGTCCTTGCGCGGCGGCTCCGGCGGCATCGCCTCGAGGCCGAAGGGGAAGACCATGACCTCGCGCGCGCCGAGCTCGCGCATGCGCGCCGCCATGTGCATCGAGTCGCTCGTCGTCAGCGTGCAGGCCTTCAGCACGCGCCGGGTCAGCCACGCGGTGAGCCGGCCGCGCGACGGGGCCACGAGGATGTCCGAGCCCCAGGCCGAGCCGCACAGCCGCCCGGAGACGCCGAAGCCGCGCGCCAGCCAGGCCAGCGTGCCGTGCGAGGTCAGGTAGTGCGCGTGCAGCCAGTCCGGGCGGATCGTGTACAGCCACGCCACGACACGCGGCAGGCTGGCGAGCAGGGCCGCGTTGCCGCCCTCGACGCCCGGCGTGGTGTTCAGCGCGAGCCGCCGCTCGGGTCCGAGCACGGCCTCGAACGGGGGCAGGAACCCCCGGCTGGACACCGCCCAGAGGTCGACGTGCGGCTTCAGCGCTCGCGCCCACTTCAGCAGGTGCGGGCTTTCGCCGTCGCCGATCAGCACGAGCCGCATCACGGCTGGCCGGGGGCGGCGCGGTCGCCGCCGAGCGCCCAGGCGCCCCAGGTGTCGCGCCAGCGTGGCTCGCGCTCGAGCCAGGCGCGGTCGCCGTCGCGTGCGTCGCCGACGACGACCGCCGGCCGGCCGTCGATCACCGCGTGGTCCGGGAAGCTGCCGCGCACGATGCTGCCGGCGCGCACGATGCAGCCGCGGCCCAGTCGCGTGCCGGCCTCGATGAGCACGTGCGGCCCGACGAAGCAGTAGGCGCCGATGTGCACCGGCGCGGCGATCCAGCCCGGGCGCTGCGGCTCGTCGCTCGCGTAGGCCCGGCCCATCAGGCGCAGCGTGCGGTGCGAGCTGTGGGTGACGATCGCGACGTGGCTCGTCACCTGCACCCCCTCCTCGAGCGTGACGCCGCCGCTGGCCTCGATCCAGTTGAATGGGCCGATGTAGACGTGGTCGCCGAGCACGAGCCGCTCCTCGTGCTCCAGGCAGCTCGACGGCGAGATCCGCGCATGCGGCAACCAGCGGCCCTGCGAGCGCTCGCCGAAGACGCGCCGGTACAGCAGGGCATGGGCCAGGCGTCGACGCCAGCGGTTCAGGAGCGCGCGCATGCGGCGATTCTCCCAAAGCGGCCGGCGTCGGCTCCCGCGACGCCGGTCGTGCACTCAGCCGCGCCGGCGATCGGCATCGCCCGGTGCGTCGGCGGTGTCGCCGGGCGGCCCCTCAGCCCCGCCCGGCGGCCGGCCGCCCGGGCGCAGCGGCGCCAGCGCCGGCGAGAGCACGTGGGCGAGCGGCAGCCGCGCCGCGCGGGCGAAGGCGACGAGGCCGATGGCGATGGCGATCGTGTAGGACAGCGTCGTCGCCAGCGCGCCGCCCATCAGCCCGAACCGCGGGATCGCCCACCACGACACCGCGACGTTGATCCCCAGCGAGGCGCCGGCCAGCAGCGCGGGCACCTGCGGCCGGCCCGCGTGGTTCGTGAACCAGGCCGACAGCGCCGATGCCGCGCCGTACAGCACGACGCCGGGCAGCAGCAGCGCGAGCACCGGCAGCGCCGGCCGGTAGGCCTCGCCGAGCACGCGCGGCACTAGCCACCAGGCCGCGCCCCACAACAGCGGGCTGGCCAGGACCAGCACGCCCACGCTGACGTGCATCGCGCGCAGGGCGAGCGCCGCGGCCGCGGCGCGATCCGGCTGCCCGATGCGCGCATAGGCGGCGGTCGTCACCGCCGAGGACACGAGCCACAGCAGTTCGGCCACCGCGACGGCGATCGAGTAGACGCCGGTCGGCGCGAGGCCGAGGAAGTGCTCGACGAGGAACAGGTCGGCCTTGTAGTTCAGCAGGCTGACCACGTTCGTCGCGCCGATCACCGCGGCGAAGCGCAGCTGGGCGCCCAGCGCGGCCGGATCGGGACGGCCCAGCCAGCCGCCGCGTGACGCCGCGGCCGTGGTGCCGAGCGCGACCACCACGCGCGCCGCCGCCCAGGCCGCGAGCACCGCGGCCAGGTCGCCGCCACGGCCGAGCCCGTGCGCCAGCGCGATGCCGGCCAGCGTCAGCAGCGGCGGCGCCAGCATCAGCGCCGCCAGGCCGCCCATGCGGCCACGCCCCAGCCACAGCCCGGACAGGTTGCCGGGCAGGAACATCAGCGGCGCGGCCAGCGCGAGCCAGCCGAGCGAGCCGTAGGCCGCGCCGCCGCTGCGCGCGACGAACCACAGGC
Organism: Planctomycetes bacterium UBA2386; assembly: GCA_002343845.1. The sequence goes on from DDSQ01000136.1 coordinate 10,856, forward strand.
CGGCGGCTGCGGCAACCCCAAGCACCAGGCAGGCGACGACCATCGCCCCGAGCAGCCCGCCCGGGTGGCGGCCGTGGTGCGACAGCTCGCGCGCCACCGCCACGCCGAAGCCGGTGCCCGCCGCGAGCAGCACCGACTCGACAGCGAGGAATAGCGCGAACGCGCCCTGCGCGGCCGGGCCGAGCCGCGCGGTGTACAGCGTCAGGGCGAGGCCCAGCGCAACGGCGAGCAGGCGCGACCCGAGGTTGACCAGGCTGGCGCGGGCGAGCGACATCGCGCGGTTCGGGCGGGGGGCGGCTTCTGGCGGACCGGCGGCGGCGATCGGTCGCGACGGCGTGGCGCGCCCGCGCCTCAGCCCAGCGCGCGGCGCACGGCGGCGATCACGCGGTCCTGGTCAGCCTCGGCGAGGTCCGCGCTCATCGGCAGGCTCAGCACGCGGCGCGCCGCCTCGACGCTGTGCGGACAGGATTCGGCCGATGCGAACGCGGCGTAGGCCGGCTGGTGATGCAGCGGCACCGGGTAGTGGATCGCGGTGGGCACGCCCTGCGCCTGGAGTGCCGCAGCCAGCGCATCACGCTGCTCGGCGAAGACGGTGTACTGCGCCCACACGCAGTCGCGACCCGGTCGCACGGCCAGCGGCCGCAGGCCGTCCAGGCCCTGCAAGCCCTGGCGGTAGCGCTCGCCGATCTCGGCACGGCGCTGCAGCTCCCAGCCGAAACGCTCGAGCTTGGCCAGCACGACGGCGCACTGCAGCGTGTCCATGCG
>DDSQ01000048.1 GCA_002343845.1 Planctomycetes bacterium UBA2386
CACGCAGTTCATCTCGTCGATCGCGGCGCCGCTGGCCAGCAGCGCGCGGTTGACCGCCTGCTCGTCGGCCAGCGTCAGCCCGGGCGCCGGCGCGGCCAGCAGCGCCGAGCCGCCGCCGGAGACCAGGCACAGCACGAGGTCGTCCGGGCCCAGACCGCGCACCAGCGCGGCGATGCGCTCGGCGGCCCGCCGGCCGGCCTCGTCGGGCACCGGGTGCGCAGCCTCGACGACCTCGATGCGCCCCGGCCGCGCCGCGTACGCGGGCGGCACGTGCCCGTAGCGCGTGACGACCAGGCCGGACAACGGCGCGCCGGCAGGCCAGAGCGCGTCGACGGCCGCCGCCATAGCGCCGCCGGCCTTGCCGGCACCGATCACCACGGTGCGCCCGCGGGCCGGGTCCGGCGGCTGCGGCAGGTGGGCCGCGATCACCTGCTGCGGCAGGGCGCGCCGCACGGCGGCGTCGAACAGCTCGCGCAGCAGGCGGCGCGGCGCGGTGGTTGGGGTCGCCGTCAGGGTCTCGATCATCGCCAGCCCTTCACGGTCGATCGATGCGCGCGAACGGCGCGGCCAGCGGCTCGCCGACGAACAGGCTCTGCTGCGGCCACAGCACGCTCTTCCAGTAGGCCTCGATGGCCGTGGCCCCTTGCAGGTAATGGCCGAGCAGCCACTGCGGCTGCGGGAACTTGTGCAGGTGGTTGCAGGGCTCGCTGACCGAGCCGTGGCTCGCGGTGACCCCCGAGGCCAGCCAGTCGAGCACGGTCGATTGCCCGTGGCCGCCCTGCAGGTCGCCACCGAACGAGGTCAGGTGGTCGGCCAGCGCGCCCGGCACCCAGCCGGCATCGGTCAGCCCGTCGATGCGCGCCGTGCCGGCGGTCATCAGCACGGCTCGCCGCGCGGCCGCCGCGGCCGGGACGCTGTCGGCACGCCGCAGGCGCACCGGCGGCCGCACGAGCACGCGCTCGGCCGGATAGAACACCGCGCGCACGTTGCGTGCCCCGTCGCCCAGGCTGGCGAAGACGGCGTCCGCGGGCTCGGCATCCGGCAGGGTCAGCGTGCCGTCGGCCGCGACACCACGGTCGATCATCGCCTTGGCCTCGTCGACGCTGCGCGAGGCCAGCAGCATCGAGGGCCGCATGCGGAAGTCCGTGTAGGGCCGCCCGGAGCGCGAGTTGGCGTACAGCGACACGCGCGAAGCGCCACAGGTGTGTCGGCACAGCGCCGCGTCATAACCCAGCGTGACCGCCCCGGTGATCGAGTTGCAGCCCACGGCGTACGGTGCGCTCCAGGCCAACGCGAGGGCCTGCGTGCGGAAGTCGAAGTGCTGCTCGATGGCGCGGCTCAGCCGCTCGAACTCGTCGGGGCCGAGCACCGGCTGCACCGGCAGTTCGACGTAGAGGATCTGCTCGGGCCGCAGGCCGCGTTGCCGGGCGTAGTACGCGCCGACAGCGGCCGAGTACGGATCACGCAGGTTGACCACCAGCCCCAGGTCGGCTGCCCGCAGCCGCTCGAAGACCAGCGGCACCGGACGCACCAGCGGACGCGGGTCGCCCGCGCGCTCACGGTGCGGCCCGGATGCGGCACGCCCTTCGGGCGTCGAGGCGGCTTGCGCGAAGGCGGGCGCAACCGCCGGGGGCGCATGGCCCGCAACGACCGCCAGCAGGCCCGCGGCCGTGACGCGGACGATGGCGCGCAGGACGGCCGGCACCGCGCCCCGCGTTCGCACCACGCCGGCCGCCGCCAGTCGCGCCCACCGCGCGGCACGCGGTCGGCCACCGGGCCGCATCAGTCGAGCACCTCGAACACGAGCCCCGCGTGGGCCTGCAGGCGCCGCTGCAGCGCCAGGCCCATCGCCGCGCCGGCCGTCCAGACGCCGCCCGGTGTCGCCCGGTGGTCGGTGTCGCGCAGCAGGCACAGCGCGGCCTGGACGATCATCCGGCTCGTCGAGCCGTAGCCGGGGTCACCCTCGCCCCGCACGCGCACCGACAGCCGCTGTCCTGCGGCACTGCGCCCCGTGATCACCAGTTCGTAGCGCCCGCGCTCGCGCGCCTGGCGGTCGGGGCCCTCACCGGGCTGCGGCAACACCCAGCGGCGGATCAGCGCGCGAGCCGGCTCGATGCCCAGCAGCAGCTCGGTCAACCGCGCCTGGCGGGCCAGCGCCTTCGCCCGCGCCTCGCCGCGCGAGCCGGGCCCGGTCTGCTGGCGCTCGGAATACGTGAAATCCGCCCCCCACGGATGCCCGCGCAGCGCATGCGTGCGATGGACGTTCTTCGTGTTGATCGGCGCCATCACGAACGGCGCGGTCCAGGCCTGCGCCCAGTCGTCGAGGCTTGCCGCGTCGCCGTCGGGCTGCGCCGGGCCGCGGAAGCCCGGCGTCAACGCAAACGGGTCGGCCAGCACGCGGGCGAGCCGCCGGTCGGCCGCGATGGCCTCGACGGTGGCCAGCGCGCTGGCCGCGGTGCCGCCCGAGAACCCGCCCTTCATCGCGGTGACGCGCGACCGCACCTCGACGGCGGACGCGCCGTGACGCTCCATCATCTGCTGCTGCAGGAAGACCACGCCGATGTCGAACGGGACCGAGTCGAAGCCGCACGAGAACACGATGCGCGCGCCGCTGGCCGCCGCGCGCGGCTGCAGCTTCGGGATCATCCGGGCCATCCACAACGGCTCGCCGCACAGGTCGACATAGTCGGCACCGGCGTCGGCGCAGGCGGTGACCAGCGGCTCGCCATGCCGCTGGTAGGGCCCGACCGTGGTGATCACGAGCCGTGCCTCGCGGGCCAGCGCGCCCAGCGCCGCGCGGTCGGCGGCGTCGGCGGTCAGCAAGGGCAGCGAGGCATCGGCGCCGATCGCGTCACGCACCGCGGCGAGCCGCTCGGGCTGTCGACCGGCCAGTGCCCAGCGCAGGCCGGGATCGCGTGCGCCGATCGACTGCAGGACCTCGGCGACGAGCCGCCCGGTGAAGCCGCTGGCGCCGAAGAGGACGATGTCGTGAAGCCGCGTCACCGTCGCCCTCCCGGGGTGTCGCCGGCCGGGGCCTGCCGGGTGCACGGCGTGCGCGCGGCGCGCTGGTGGTCGTCCTGGGCGTGGGTCGTGCGGGCCATCGGGCACCGAGCATATCGCGACCGGATCGGCGGGCTGCCTGCATGCGGCACCCGCCCGACCCCGGGCGGGCATGCCCGCCCAGGGGCCGCGGCCCGGTACAGGCCGACTCAGCCGCCCACCGCGAGCCGGCCTTCCTCGACCGCGTGGCAGGCCACGCGCACGCCCTCGCGCTCCAGCAGCACCGGGCGCTCGGCGCCGCAGCGCGCGTTTGCGTGCGGGCAGCGCGGGTGGAAGGCGNNCTCGCCCTGCACCGGCGTGCGCGCGCGGCCGGTCATGTGGATGTCGGGAATCGCGTCGAGCAGCATCCGCGTGTACGGGTGCCGCGGCGCGGCGAACAGCGTGCGCTTCGGGGCGATCTCGACGAGCCGGCCGAGGTACATCACGCCGACCTCGTCGGCGACATGGCGCACGACCGCCAGGTTGTGCGAGATGAACAGGTAGGTGAGCCCGCGCGCGCGCTGCAGGTCCTTCATGATGT
>DDSQ01000129.1 GCA_002343845.1 Planctomycetes bacterium UBA2386
TGAGCGCGGTCAACGACGCGCCGGCCATCACGACGAGCGCCGGCACCGCGCGGCACGTCGAGAAGGCCGGCCCGACGCCGGTGGACCCCGCGCTCGTGCTCGGCGACGTCGACAGCGCCGGGCTCGCCGGTGCGACGGTGCACATCAGCGGGAACTACCTGCCCGGCCAGGACCGGCTGGTCGCCGCGCCGCCGGCCGGCATCACGGCGCACTGGGATGCGGCCAGCGGCACGCTGAGCCTCGCCGGCCCGGCCAGCCTGGCCGACTACCAGGCGGCCCTGCGTTCGGTGAGCTACACGAACGACAGTGCCGACCCGGACCCCGCGGAACGGATCGTGAGCTTCCGCATCGACGACGGCCAGGCGACGAGCGCCGAGGCCCTGCGCCGCGTGGTCGTCGAGCCGGTCAACGACGCGCCGGTGAACACGCTGCCGACCTCGTTCACGACCGCGGAAGACACGCCCCTGCGCCTGGCCGGCATCGCGATCGGCGACGCGGACGCCGGCACGGGCGCGATGATGCTGATGCTGCAAGTCGGCGCGGGCACGCTGAGCGCCGTGGCACAGGACGGCGTCGCGGTCAGCGGATCGGGCACGGCCGCGCTGTCGCTGCAGGGCACGCGCGATGCGCTGCAGGCCTACCTCTCCAGTGCAGCAGCGCCGGTCTACGCGCCGCCGGCCGATTTCCACGGCAGCCTGAGCTTGTGGATGAGCAGCAGCGACCTCGGCCACCGCGGCGCCGGCGGTCCGCTCCGCGATGTCGACTCGGCGACGATCGTCGTCACGCCCGTCGACGACGCGCCGACCGGCCAGCCGACGATCGCTGGCGTGGCCGTCGAGAACCGGCCGCTGACGGCCGAGGTCGGCGACATCCGGGACGCCGACGGCCTCGGCCCCTGGTCCTTCCAGTGGCTGCGCGACGGCGTCGCGATCGCCGGGGCGACCGCTTCGGCCTACACGCCCACGGCCGACGATGTCGGCAGCCGCCTGAGCGTGCAGGTGAGCAACGTCGACGGTGGCGGCACGGCGTTGCAGCTGGCCAGCGCGCCGACCGCGCCGGTGGCCGTGGCGAACACGCCGCCGCGTTTCGTCAGCGGAGGCGGCGCCGCTGAGGTGGCGATCGACCATCCCGAGAACACGCGCACCGTGGCCTGGCTCGTCGTCGCCGACGACGACCAGCCCGCCGCGACGCTGGCGCTGGAGATCGTCGGCGGAGCCGACGCAGGCCTGTTCACGGTCGACACCGCGTCCGGCGAGCTGGCGTTGCGCGTCACGCCGGACCACGAGCAACCCGGCGATGCCGACGGCGACAACGTCTACGACCTCACGCTGCAGCTGCGCGACGACCAGGGCGCGACGGCGCAGCAGCGGCTGCGCGTGCGCGTGACCGACGTCAACGAGGCGCCGCGGCTGCAGCTGCCGGCGGCGCTCGAGCTGCTGGCGCCATCGCCCGACGGCACCGTGCTGGCCCGGGCCGGCTCGAGCGATCCGGACCGGGGCGACCGCGCCAGCTTCTCGCTGGTCGACGATGCACAGGGGCGCTTCGCCATCGACACGGCCAGCGGCCAGATCGTCGTGCGCGACGGCGTCCGCCTCGATCCGCGGCAGCAGCGCGTGGTGACGCTGGTCGTCCAGGTGACCGACGCGTCGGGCGCCGTCGACCGGCGCGAGCTGGCGGTGACGCTGCTCGGTGTGCCGCAGGACGACGCAGCGCCGCTGCGCGAGGCGCCGCCCCCGGGCGTGCCGGCCCCCATGGCGACGGCGTGGTGGCCGGCCGACCCGCCGCTGGCCGCTGGGCCATCCTCCGGGCCTGCCGTCGCGGTGGCACCCGTCGCCGCGCTGCCGGCCGCGGCGGCGCCGGACGGCGACGACGAGGCCTTCGGCGACAGCCGTCGGCGGCGTGCCGATGCGCAACGCCAGGCCGACGAGGCCGAGGGCAGCGAACTGCCGTCGATGCTGCCCGCGACTCGCGCGGGCGGATTGCCCGATGGCGGCGATGCCATGGCGGCCTCCGGTGCAACGCGGGGTGACGGCGAGCGCCCGTCGATCAGCGTGACGCTCCCCGACGGACAGCAGACCCTGCTCGCACCGGTGTCCTTCGAGGCCCTGCGCGCGCAGCTCTTCCAGGCGCTGGAACTCGGCGTCGACCCCGGCGCGGCGCTGGCCGATCTCGCCGGGCGCGGCCTCTCGATCGGCGGCCGTTGGGCCTCGGGCGAGGCCGGCGCCGACGACGACGTCTTCGGCCCGCGCGAAGCCGAGGCGACGCGCTCGCCGGCCGAGCGGCTGCTGCTGACGCTGACCGAGCCCGAGCATGTCGGGGGTGCGGCGGCTGCCGCGGCCTTGCTGTGGTGGATCACCCGCGCCGGCGGCGTGCTCGCGGCAGCGGCCGGCGGCATCCCTGCCTGGCGGCAGATCGACATCCTGCCGGTGACCGGCAGCGCGGCCCGGGATGACGACGAGGACGACGAGGACGCAGCCGGCAGCCCCGAGGCCGCCGACAGCCGCGCCGGTCAGCTCGACGAGATGTTCGAAGGCGCTGCCGGCAAGCGCGTGATCACGGAGGTTTCGCCGTGAGTGTTCGGTGCATCGCGCCCGGCGCCCGCGGGGAAGATGCCCGCGCGGGCCGCCGTCGGCCCGACGCTGCGGCCGAGGGGTCGACGCGATGAGGATGCCTGCGCGCCTGAAGCGACTGATGAGGAGCCTGACCGGTGGAAGGTCGTTGCGCCGCGCGGCGCCCCGTCCCGCGGCGGAGGCGCTGGAGCCGCGCATCCTGTACTCGGCCGACCCCTTCGGCGCGGGCGAGTCGCTGCTGCGCTCGGCCGAAGTGCGGCTGCTGCAGGACAGCCCACCGCCTGCCGTCGTCCCGTTCGCGCCGGCCATCGAGCCGGGACCGCCGTCGGGAGAAGCTGCGTCATTGGACACTCCCGCGGTCGGCACGGTGACCGAGGTCGTGATCGTCGACACGCGCGTCGAGGGTCACGAGCAGATCGTCGACGCCATCGTCGCGGCCGCCGGCCCCGAGCGCCGCCTGCACATCGAACGGCTCGACGACAGCCGCGACGGCATCGAGCAGATCACGGCCATCCTGGCGGGCCATGCCGACCTGCAGGCCGTGCACATCGTCTCGCACGGGGCCGAGGCGCTGCTCCTGCTGGGCAGCACGGTGCTGGACACGGGCTCGCTGAACACTCGGGCCGCCGAGGTCACGCGCTGGGCAGCGGCGCTGGCGCCGGATGCCGACTTGCTGCTGTGGGGCTGCGACGTCGCCGGCGGGCCCCTGGGTGCCGCCTTCGTCGAGCGACTCGGCGCGCTCACCGCTGCCGACGTGGCCGCCAGCACCGATCCGACCGGCGCGGCCAACCAGGGCGGCGACTGGCTGCTCGAGTACCGCACAGGCGAGGTCGACGCCGGGATCGACACCCTGGCCCTGGAGAGCTGGCAGGGCCTGATGGCCACCTACACGGTGACCAACCTGAACAACTCGGGTGCCGGTTCGCTGCGCCAGGCGATCATCGACGCCAACGCCAACGGCGGCGCCGACACGATCGCCTTCAGCGTGTTCGGGACGATCAACCTCAGCTCGGCGCTGCCGCAGATCACCTCCCAGGTGACGCTGAACGCGACGAATGCGGGCACGCCCGGCATCGTCCTGAACGGTGGCGGCACCGTCGCCACGGGCCTGGAGCTGACGGCCGGCGCCAGCGGCAGCACCGTGCGCGGCTTCGTCGTGCAGAACTTCAGCAGCTTCGGCATCCGCGTGGTCGACGCCAGCGACGTGACCCTTGCCGGGAACTACGTCGGCACCGATGCGGCAGGCAACGCCGCGGCCGCCAACCCGATCGGCATCGACCTCTGGAACACCGCGCGCGCCGTGGTCGGTGGCACGAGCCCGGCCGACCGCAACGTGATCTCGGCCAACCGGGACGGCATCTTCTTCGCGGCCGGCGCCGGGGACACCACCGGCAACACCGTCCTCGGCAACTACCTCGGCACCGACGCGGCCGGCGTGAACGCGCTTGGCAACAGCGACCACGGCGTGTTCATGAGCCTGTTCGGGCCATACTCCCTGAGCGGCAACACCATCGGCGGCGACAGCCCGGCCGCGCGCAACGTAATCTCGGGCAACGGCCTGTTCAACGTCCGCGTGCAGCAGGGCACGGACAACGTCATCGCCGGCAACTACCTCGGCACGAACGCGGCCGGCACCGCGGCCATCTTCTTCCCTGAGGGCGGGGAAGGCGGCGAAGGCGAGCGCAATTGGCTCGATGAGGGCGCGGCGGCCGGCGCCGGCGGCGGCATCCAGATCGTCGGCGGCAGCGGCAACGTCATCTCCGGCTCGGCCGACGCGCGCCAGGTGATCAGCGGCCACCCGGACCGGGCCGTGTTCTTCACAGCCGGCACAGCTGACAACCAACTGGTCGGCAACTACATCGGCACGGATGCCGACGGCCTGGACGCCATCCCCAACAGCCGCGAGACCGTGCACCTGGACGCCGCCTCTGGCACGCTCATCCAGGACAACTTGATTTCCGGCAATGCCGGCGTGGGTATCCGTTTGACGGGCGAGGGCGTCTACGGGAACAGCATCGTCGGCAACTGGATCGGCGTGGATGCCACCGGCCTGGCCGCGCTCCCCAACGCCTCCGGCATCGTCCTGGACACCGGCGCCAACGGCAACACGATCGGCGGCGCCGATGAAGGCGACCGCAACGTCATCTCCGGCAACAACGGCACCGGTTTCCAGGAGGGGCGGGGCATCGACATCGCCCTGGCTCCTGACAATCAGGTTTTCGGGAATTACATCGGCCTCAACGCGCCGGGCACGGCCGCTCTGGGCAACCGCTTCGAGGGCATCCTGGTCCGCGACGGCAGCACCGGGATCCAGATCGGCGACTTTGAGCTGCGCGCCGTCCGCTGGGCCAACGTGATCTCGGGCAACGGCGGCGCCGGTATCGCCATCCAGTCCTCGGACACCACCGCCGTCGACGTGCGCGGCAACGTGATCGGCTTGAACGCGGCCGGCACGGCCCCGCTCGGCAACGCCGGCGCCGGCGTGCTGATCCAGGCCGCCGACGAGAACACGGTCGCCGGCAACCGCATCGCCTACAACGGCGGGGCGGGCGTGCGCGTCCTCAGCCTGGACCTGGGCGAGGGCTTCGACGACGCCGTGCGTAACCGCATCGCCGGCATCCCGGCCGTCGTCGGCCCCAACCTGATCTTCGCCAACGACGAACTGGGCATTGACCTGGGCGGGGACGGTCCCACACCCAACGACGCCGGCGATCTCGACGACGGCCCCAACTTTGGCCAGAACGCGCCGGTGCTCACGGCGGCGGCGCCGTTCAACGACGGCGAAACCTCCGGCACCTTCGTGGCCGGCCGCCTGAACAGCACGCCCGAGACCACGTTCAGGCTCGAGTTCTTCACCAACACCGTCTGCGACCCGGCCGGCTTCGGCGAGGGCGCTGAGTTCCTGGGCGATCTGGAGGTCACCACCGATAGCGCCGGCAACGTGGACTTCACCGGCACGCTCCCGGTGGTGGCCCCCGGCGTCTTCGTCACCGCCACCGCCACCGACCTGGACGGCAACACATCCGAGTTCTCGCAGTGCGGCCGCGCCGGCCCGAACAACACCACCTGGACGACGGCCTACAGCCTGGACGGGCTCTTCTGGGCCGTCCCCGGCGGCGCCGTGTCGGCGTCCTTCAACCAGCTCCTGGACCAGGAAGGCCAGGCGCGCTGGTACAAGTTCTCGATCCAGCCCGGCAGCGTGATGACGATCAGCCTGGGCGACCTGTCGTCGGTGTACGACTTCACCGTCTACAAGGACATCGGCCAGGCCTATGAAGAGCTCACGGCCTCGCCGACCACCGAAGAGACGCTGACCCAGCTCGGGGCCGAGTTCGCTCCGGACATCTACTCGCCCGACATCTACAGCCCGGACATCTATTCGCCGGACATCTACAGCCCGGAC
>DDSQ01000209.1:0-172 GCA_002343845.1 Planctomycetes bacterium UBA2386
AACATGATCGGCGCGGTCTCGCCGACGGCGCGGCAGACCACCAGGATCAGTCCGGTCAGGATGCCGCTGATCGAGTTGGGCAGCACGATGTGGCGGATCGTCTGCCAGCGTGTGGCGCCCATGCTCCAGCAGGCGTCGCGGAACGAACGCGGCACCGCCTGCAGCGACTCGC
>DDSQ01000209.1:238-43346 GCA_002343845.1 Planctomycetes bacterium UBA2386
AGCGCGTGCACGATCGACGGCACGCCCGCCAGGTTGACGATCGCCAGGTTGATCAGCCGGGTGAGCCAGGTGTCGCGCGCGTACTCGCTGAGGTAGATCGCGGCCGCGACGCCGAGCGGCAATGCCACGACCAGCGCAACCCCGGTCATCCAGACGGTGCCGACGAGGGCCGGCCAGATGCCGCCGGCGGCGCCGAGCTTCTGCGGCTTGTCGAGGAAGAACGACGGCGTCATCGCCGGCGCCCCTTCGATCACCAGCACGGCCAGGATGCCGAGCACCGGCACCAGCAGCAGCAGCGTGATGGCCAGGAAGCCGGTGCGCACCACCGCCTGGACGCCGTGCGCCCGGCGCTCGCGGGCGGTCGGCAGGAACGTCGTGTCGAGAGCGGTCATGGCCGCCTCCGGCCGCGCACGATGCGATCGGCGATCAGGTTGATCGTGAACGTGATCAGGAACAGCACGAGCCCGAGCACGAACAGCACCTGGTAGTGGTCGCTGTCGACGGCGGCTTCGCCGAGCTCGGCGGCGATCGTCGCGGTGATCGTGGCGGCGGGATCGAACACCGAGCCCGGGGCCATCAGCCGGTGCCCGCTCGCCATCAGCACGGCGATCGTCTCGCCGAAGGCGCGGCCGATGCCGAGCAGCACGGCGGCCGACAGCCCGGGGCGCGCGTGCGGCAGCACGACGCGGCGCACCACCTGCCAGCGCGACGCGCCGAGCGATTCGGCGGCCTCGCGGTAGCTGTCGGGCACCGCCTTCAACGCGTCCTCGGCGATCGTCGTCATGATCGGCGCGGCCATCAGCCCGAGGATGATCCCGGCGTTCAGCACGTTCAGGCCCGACTGCAGGCCGAAGAGGTGCTGGATCCACGGGCCCATCACCTGCAGGCCGATGACGCCCCAGACCACCGACGGGATCGCGGCGAGCAGTTCGATCAGGATCTTCAGCCACTCGCGAGCGCGGCCGCGCGCGAACTCACCGACGAAGATCGCGGCGCAGAACGACAGCGGCACGGCGACGATCATCGCCACGACGGTGATCCACGCGGTGCCGGCGAGCAGCGAGAAGGCGCCGTAGCTCGGCGGGTTGGCGGTCGGTTCCCACCGTTCGCCGAACAGCAGCTCGGTGATCGACAGCCGGTTCCAGGCGAACTCGAACCCCTGGCTGCCGATGAACACGAAGATGCCGGCGATGAACAGGATCGCCGAGACGCCGCCGGCCGTCACCAGCCAGCGCGCGACCCGGTCGGACCACCAGTTCGCGGCTCGTCGATCGAGTCCGGCGGCGATGGCCTCGAGGTCCTGGCGCGGGCGTGTCGCTGCGGGCGTCGTGTTCAACTCGCCTGCTCCCCGCGCAAACGCTCCATCAGTTCACGGATCCGCGGCGTGAGCTGCCGGTACACGGCCTCGGGTCCGGCGGCGACGTCGATGTCCCAGGCCAGCATCGTGGTGTGGAACGGCAGCTTGCCCACGCGTTCGCGCGCCTCGGCCTGCAGACCGATGATCAGGTGGTAGTCGTCGATCTGCGGCAGCAGGGTGGCGAGCGGCGTCGGCCAGGCCTTGGCCATGTCGATGCCGACGGTCTGGGCGAACCGGGCCCACGCGGGGTCGATCTCCTCGGCGGCCGCCCAGCCCGCACTGCGGTAGCGGCCGCTCTGGGGGAACGCCTTGCGCATGAAGTGCTCGGCGATCTGGCTCGGTCCGTCGTTCTTGGCGTCGACGAACAGGATCTGGAACACCTTCTCGCCCTTGGTCGCCCCGGTGACGACGAAGATCGTCTCCTCGCAGATGTTCTTCGCCTGGTGGATGACGCGCTCGAGGCGGTTGAACGTCGCCAGCAGCGAGAACAGGTCGCCGGCGGGTCGGCTGTGGGCGTCGCCTTCCTTCACCAGGTCGCCGAACACCTTGTCGAAGTAGCGCGTGAACTGCGACGCCGACGCCAGCACGTTGTTGGCCAGCCCGGTGTCGCGCAGTTGGAAGCTGCGCAGGCTCTCGCTGAGCATGCGTCGGGCGTGCTCCGACATCATCTCGATGTCGCGCACGACGACCGCAGGAGGCTGCGTCGACAACTGCGCGGCGGTGCGCGAGATCGTCGCCGCGTAGTCGCCGATGCGTTCGAGCGCGATGTTCAGCCGCAGCACCGCGGAGACGTAGCGCAGGTGCCCGGCGCTCGGCAGATGGCGCGCGACGAAGGCATGGCAGAGCCGGTCGAGCTCGCGCGTCTGCCGGTTGATCGTGAAGTCACCGATCACCGTGTTCGCGGCGAGGTCCTTGTCGAGCCGCATCACCGACGTCACGGCGTCGTCGATGGCCTTGGTGATCGCCTGGCCGACGATGCCGACCAGGTCCTGGATCCAATCGAGGTCGCGTTGGAGACGTTCTTCGTAGTGGCTGGGCACGGTGGGTCCGGGTCAGAGTTTGCGCAGCGGCGGGTAGCCATGGTCCTGCAGGACCCGCTGGCCGTCGTCGCTCTTGATCCATTCGAGGTAGCGGGCGGTGGCCCCCTGCGGCTGGCCTTTCGTGTACATGAACAGCGGGCGGGCGATCGGATACGAGCCGTCGATCACCGTGTCGTTGCTCGGCGCCACGGCCGGCCCGCCGTCCTTCTTGATCACCGGCACCACGCGCACCTGGGGCGTCGCGTAGGCGAGTCCGCTGTAGCCGATCGCGCTCCTGCTGCGCGCGCAGAACTCGACGACGTCCTTGCTGCCGTTCAGGTTGAGGCAGTCGGGCTTGAAGCGCCCCGACGCACCGCCGAGCACCGCCTCGCGGAAGTACTCGTAGGTGCCGCTGTTGTTCTGGCGGCTCACCAGCACGATCGGGTCGCGCTTCTCGTCGCCGAGGTCGACGCCGAGCTGCGACCAACGCGTGATCTCGCCGCCGTCGCCGAACAGGGCCTTCAACTGCGCCATCGTGATCGACGGCAGCGGGTTGTCCTTGTGCACGTAGATGGCGATGCCGTCGTAGCCGACGTGGTGCTCGACCGGCGAATGCCCACGCTTCTCGGCGCGCTTGCGCTCGCCGTCCTTCATCTTGCGGCTGCTGTTCGCCAGGTCGATCGAACCGGCGATCATCGCCGCGATGCCGGTGCCCGAGCCGCCGCCGGAGACCGTCACCGCGATCGGTTCGTCCAGCTTGTCGAAGGCCTCGGCCCAGGCGCCGGCGACTTCGAGCATGGTGTCGGAGCCGAGATTGCGGACTTCGGCGTGCGCGCCCGCCGAACGCACGCAGCCACCGAGCCACGGCGCGACGAACACGGCCAGCGTGAGGGCGAGCACGGGCAACCGCGGCGGCGCGACGTCGATCACGGGGCGAGAGGGTGCCCTGGCCCTCGCCGCGAGTCCCGCAAGAAATGATGAAGCCTCGGTTAAGACGAGGTGACAGGCTCGGCCAGCGGGGGCAACCCGTCCGGACCGGCGACTTCGCCCGCCGGACGATGCCGGAAACGACGGCTCTGCCAGAACCACTGCTCGGGCGCTTCGGCGATGCCCTGCGTCAGCCCGCGGTTGATGCGCGCAGTGATCGCCACCATGTCGGCGTCGCGGTCGCCGGTGCTCGCGTTCTCGATCACGTCGAACACCCGCAGCCGGTAGCGCATCGCGCCCGTCCGCAGCACGGCGACGACCGCGATGGGGGCTCCGGTCGCGAGGTGGAGCAGGGCGGGGCTGGCGACCGTGCGCGAACTGGTGCCGAGGAACGGCACCTCGACGGCGCTGTGCTTGCCGCCGCCGTCGGCGAGGATCCCGACGGCCTGGCGCTCGCCGAGCACCCGCAGCAGGGTGCGGAGCACGTTCTTCCGGGCGACGACGGTCTGGCCGCTGCCGGTGCGCAGTCGTTCGATCAGCCGATTCAGGGCCGGCAGGGGGCTTGGCCGGAACACCGAGGTGAGCGGCAACCCCAGCAGGCCCGCGGCCCAGCCGCTGACGTCCCAGACGCCGAGGTGGCCGGTGGCGAAGATCAACCCGCGCTGCTGCGCGAACGCGGCCTGCACGCGCGGGAACTCGGCCAGGTCGCAGTGCGCGCGCACGTTCGCCGCGGTGATGCGGTGCATGCGGCAGAAGTCGATCGCGAGCCAGGCGATGTGGCGCGACCAGCGCCAGAGGTGGCGGCGCGGGCGGGAAGCCCCGAGCGGCGACCCGGGGCGGAATCCGATCCGGCAGTTGCGCCAGTAGCCGCTGGTCCGGCGACCGCCGCGGTCCTTCAGCGACCAGAACAGGAACCACGGCACCGCGAGCAGATCGCCGAGCAGGTAGGCGAGGCGGGTCGGCAGCGCGCCGACGCACGCCATCAGGCCCGCGAACGCCGCGACCACGGCACGTTGCCAGAGCGCTTCGCGGGGTGCGCGTTTCGGGTCGTCGTCGTCGTCGTCGCTCATCGACTCTTCGCCGCCGTCGGCAGGCGCACCATCAGAAGGCAGCCGAGCCCGAGCAACAACGGCGCGCCTTGCGCCAGCATCGCTGGCTTTGGCCCGGCGTGGAACTCGAGGAAACCGTAGAGCACGCTGCCGACCACCGACAGCTTCACGGTGATGCCGTAGAGGCCAAAGCAACTGCCGAGCGCTTCGGGCGGCGCCAGCATCACCACGACCTTGCGGCCAGCGGTCCAGACGCCGGCGAGGCCGATCGCGCCGAACACCAGCAGCGTCGCGGTGTAGCCGAGCGGGCTCGCGCCGCCGAACGCGACGCCGCCGACCAGCGCGACCAGCAGCGCCAGCGCGCTCGCGCGCAGCACGGTGAGCGGGGCGCGGTCGCTCCAGGGGCCGAGGGCGATGCCGGCGAGCAGTGCGAGCGTGTTCAGGATCGCGCCCATGTGCAGCAGCAGCGTGGCGCAGGCCTTCCTCGCCGTGCAGCGTCGAGCCGAGCCACGACAACGAGCCGTCGGCGGCGGACGCGGCGAACACCGATTGCGTGAAGTCGGCGAAATAGAAGATCGCGGTGTTCAGCACGTCGACGAGGCAGAAGTTGCCGAGCAGGAACCAGGCCAGCGCTGGCCGCGATGGCAACGAACGCAACGTGGCGCGCAGTTCGCCGAGCGCCTGGCGCACGGCCGCCGCCTGGCTGCCATCGCGCGGCGGCCGGCGGTCGTGCACGAGCCACAGGCACGGGGCAGCCGTGACGAGGAACATCGCGGCGGCGAGCGGGAAGCGCGTGCCGGGGCCGGCGTCGATCGGCAGCAGCACCGCGAGCACCGCGAGCGTGCCGATGTAGCCGAGCCCGGTGCCCAGTCCGCTGAGCCGACCCTCGCGTCCCGGCGTCGCGACGGAGGGCAGCAGCATGTTGTAGAAGAGCAGCCCGGCGTTGTAGGTGACGTTGGCGACGAACAGGCAGGCGAGCAGCAGGGTGCCGCCGCCGTCGTCGATGCCGAGCCCCGCGATCGCCGCGATGCACGCCAGCGTGGCGATGGTCAGGTAACGGCCCGCGCGCGCGGTCTGGTCGGCGAGCGCGCCGAGCACCGGCACCAGCAGGGCCGCGACCACCATCGACGCGAACGAGACCACGCCGAACGCGCGCAGGTCCCCGAGCACGACTTTGGCGTGCGGCGTCAGCAGGTAGGTCAACGTCGCCGCGTAGACCGTGTTCGCGAGGTCGTACAGCACCCACGCGAACTGCTGCCCCCGGGTGCCGCCCGCAACGGGGGGCGCGTTCGACGGGACCGCCGGCATCGCCGCAGTGTGCCGTCGGCGGCGGGCGCGGGGAAGCGCGCGCCGGCGCCGAGGAAAATGCGTGCGCCGGCCTCCGGGCAGGGGCAGGATCGCGCCATGAACATCAAAGAAGTCATGAGCAAGGAGCCGCGGACCGTGCGCATGGTCGACCGGCTCGACAGCGCCGCGCGCGTTCTCTGGGATCAGGACTGCGGCATCGTCCCCGTCGTCGACGGCAACCAGGCCATCGTCGGCGTCGTCACCGATCGCGACCTCTGCATGGCGAGCTACACGCAGGGCAAGGCCCTCGCCGAGATCCCGGTCACCGCGGCGATGGCGCGCGTCGTGCGCACCTGCAAGCCGGACGACACGATCGCCGGCGTGCTGGCGACGATGCAGCAGCACCAGGTCCACCGGCTGCCGGTGGTCGACGCGCGCGGCGTCGTCGTCGGCGTCGTGGCGATGAACGACCTGATCCGCCTGGCACAGGCGCGGCCCGCGGCGGTCGATGGGGCGCTGGTGCTGAAGACGCTGGCGGCGATCGGCGCGAGCCGTCGCGCTGCGAAGCCAGCGGTCGCTGCGGCGGCCGTTCCTGCCGCGCCGCCGGCGCCGGCGAAGGCCGCGGCGGTCCCGGCTCCGGCGACACCCAGCGCCGTCGTCGTGCCAGCACCCGTCGTCACGCCGGCCAAGCCGAAGTCCGGCAAGGCCAAGGGCAAGAAGGGCTAGGCGCCGGTGACGAAGACCGGCATTCCGGCTCGCAGACTGCCCTGGGCGGCCGCCAGCGCGGCCGCGCCGAGGGTTGCCACCCGTTCGTTTCCCACCCTCTGAGTTGGCCGCCGCCGGCGAATGGCGTCGAGAGCCTTCACGCTGACCACGGACGAGACCGGCCCGCGTCGCCGGCTCGTGCTCACCGGGGCCGTGACGCTGGCCGACGGCGACGTGTTGTGGCGCGAGCTGCGCGCCCAGTTCGCCGCGAGTCGCGACCGCGAACTCGAGCTCGATGTCGCCGGCGTCACGCGCCTCGACGGGGGTGCGGCGGCGTTGCTCAGCTCGCTCCGCGCCGAACGCATGCGAGGGGGGCTCGATCTGCCGTTCGTCGGCGCCAGTGCCGACACCGCGCGCATGCTGGACCTGTACGACTGCGCCCGCACGGGTTCGTGCGACCCGGTCGTCCCGGCGCGGTCGACGACGCTCGGCGACATCGGCGACTTCGCGAACAACGCCTGGCGCACCACGCAGGCGATCCTGGGGTTCCTCGGCGACCTGGTGACCGGGCTCGTGCAGGGGATCCGGCGCCCGCGCACCGTGCATCTCGGCGAACTCGGCCAGCTGATCGAGCGGGCCGGCACCGACGGGCTGCCGATCGTGATCCTGATCAACTTCCTGGTCGGCGCGATCCTCGGGCTGCAGGGCGCGATCCAGTTGCACCGCTTCGGCGGCGACCAGTTCCTCGCCAACCTGGTCGGCCTGTCGATCGTGCGCGAACTCGGCCCGCTGATGACCGCGATCCTCGTCACCGGCCGCAGCGGCGCGGCCTACGCCGCCGAACTCGGCACCATGACCGTCAGCGAGGAGATCGACGCGCTGCGCACGCTTGGCCAGGATCCGCAGCGGTTCCTGGTGTTCCCGCGCCTGCTGACGTTGGTGCTCGTGCTGCCGGTGCTGACGCTCGTCGGCAACCTGCTCGGATCGCTCGGCGGACTCGCGATCGCCGTCAGCTACCTCGACCAGCCCGCGGTCGTCTACCTGCAGGCGCTGCAGGCGGCGGTCGACCTCGGCGACGTCGGCACCGGGTTGCTGAAGAGCGTGTTCTTCGCGCTCGCGATCGGGCTGGTCAGCTGCCAGCGTGGGCTCGCGACGCGCGGCGGTGCCGATGGAGTCGGTCGCTCGACCACTTCGGCGGTCGTCGTCGTGCTGTTCGCGCTGGTGGCGCTGGACGCGGTGTTCGCCTGGGTGTTCTCGTTGCTGGATTGGTGACATGGCGATCGTCCTCCAGGCCCGCGACCTCGCGATCGGTCACGGCAGCGAAGTGCTGCTCGACGAGATCTCGTTCGACGTCCAGCGCGGCGAGGTCTTCGCGGTGCTCGGCGGGTCGGGTTGCGGCAAGTCGACGCTGCTGCGCACGCTGATCGGCCTGCAGGAACCGCTCGCGGGGCGCGTGCACTTCCGCGGCATCGGACCGCCCGCGAAGGCGATGACGCCGCCGCAGTTCGGTGTGTTGTTCCAGTCGTCGGCGCTGCTCGGCTCGTGGACGCTGCTGCAGAACGTCGAGCTGCCGCTGCGCAAGTGGACGGCTCTGCCGCCGGATGCCGCGACGGCGGTGGCGATGGCGCGGCTGCGGCTGGTCGGCCTCGATCGCTTCGCGCACCACCTGCCCGCGGAGGTGTCGGGCGGCATGAAGAAGCGTGCGGGGATCGCGCGCGCGCTGGCGCTCGATCCGCCGATCCTGTTCCTCGACGAACCGTCGGCCGGTCTCGACCCGGTGACCGCCAGCGACCTCGACGAGTTGATCCTTACGCTCGCGCGAGGCCTGGGCGTTACCATCGTCATGGTGACCCACGAATTGACGAGCCTGCAGGCGGTCGCCGACCAGTGCATCATGCTCGACCGGGAGGCCCGCGGCGTGATCGCCCGCGGCTCGCCGCGCGACCTCGCCGAACGTTCGGCGGACCTGCGCGTGCGCGCGTTCTTCCGTCGTGAGCGCGCGCCGAGGACGGCATGACCGCGCCAGCCAATCGCTGGAAGCTCGGCCTGTTCGTCGTCACTGGCTTCGTCGCCGGCGGGGCGGGCCTGACCTGGATCGGCATGCGCGAACTGCGCAAGAGCTTCTCGCTCGCCCACGCCTACTTCGACGAGGCAGTGACCGGGCTCGAGGAAGGTTCGCCGGTCAAGTTCCGCGGCGTCACGATCGGTGTCGTCGACGAGATCCGCGCGGCGCCCGACAAACGGCACCTCGAAGTGCGCGCGGCGCTCTACGACGACAAGCTGAGGAAGCTGGGGCTCGACACCGGCGCGCTCGAAGGCAGTTGTCCCTTGCCCGACAACCTGCGCGCGCAGTTGGTGATGTCGTGGGTGACCAGCACGTCGTTCGTGCAGGTCGACTTCTTCCCCGATCCGGCGGGCGGGCCGCAGCGCCTGCCGTTCGCGGTGCCCCCGGACCAGCACACGTTGCGCACGGTGCCGAGCACCGCCAAGAGCCTGGAGGACGCGAGCCGCGAGGTCTTCCGCGAACTGCCGCTGGTGGCGAGTTCGGTGCGCGAGCTCGTCGAGCTGCTGCGCACCGAGCTGCAGGGCGCGCGCGTCGCCGAACTGTCGCGCCGCGCGCAGGAACTGCTGACGCGGCTCGACGGCGTGGTGCAGGACGTCGAGCGGCAGGGCGTGGTTGCCGCCGCGGCCCAGGCGCTCGCGGCGGTGCGCGATGGTGCCGGGGCGCTCGGCGATCCACGCACACCCGCCGGCGGTGCGCTGGTCGAGCTGCGCGACCTGGCGGCGCAACTGCGCTCCGACCTGGCCGCGGCGCAAGTCGGCGCGACGGCCGCGTCGCTGCGCGCCGCCGCCGCGGATGCCAGCGGGCTCGCCGGCGACGCCGGGGCCGAACTCGGGCAGCTGCGCCGGACGTTGGTCGCGATCGAACGCCTGATGACGGCGCTCGAACGCGATCCCGGTTCGTTGTTGTACGGACGGCAGGCATCGCCCTCGCCGCTGGAGGCCAGGAAGTGAGACGCGCTCGGCGACTCGTCATGTGCGGACTGCCGGTGCTCGCGGCCGCAGGCTGCTTCTCGTCGGCGGGTGCTCTGCCGGCCGTGCGTTGGTTCGACCCGCTGCCCGCGTTGGCGGCGCCGCCAGCGCCGGTCCCGTTGCGCGTCACCGCCGCGGCCCACCTCGGCCGTGAGTTCGTGGTGCGCGTCGCCGCGCGCGAGGTCGCGTTCGACGGCCAGCACCAGTGGATCGCCGAACCACGTGATCTGGTCGCCGGCCTGCTCGCCGGCAGCGGTCTCGCTGGGGACGTGCACGTGACCGCGTTCGAGCTCGATGTGACCGGCGAACCGCGCGCGGTCGTGCGCCTGATCGTCCGCGGGACCGACGGTGCTTCGCGCGTGGTCGAGGCGAGCAGTCCGGCGGCGGATCGGTCGCCGTCCACGTTCGCGCAGGCGATGGCGGCAGCGCTCGCCGACCTCCAAAACCGCGTCGCGTCGCGGTGACGCCGGGCGCTCAGCTGCCCAGCAGTTCGCGCAGCAGCGTCGGGACCGCCTCGTCGCGCGCCGCCGGCAACGCCAGCACGCGCGTGGCGCGGAACGCGCGCAGCGCCGCGAGCGCGTTGCCGCCGGGGCGCAGCTGCGCGAGCAGCACTCGCTCGGCCTCGGGATGGCCTGCGCGCACCAACGCCGCGAAGCGCGCCGTTGCCTGCGGCAGGGACACGCCGGCGTCCAGCAGCCGGGCCAGCGCCACGGGTTCGCCGTGACTGGCCTGCAGGGCCGCGGCGAGGCGGTCGAGTGTGCGGTCGTCGCCGGTGCTGCGGAACGCGTCGCGCAGCAAGGGTGCTGCGCGGTCGCACCCGGCCCGCGCCAGCACGATCGCGGCGGTGTTGCGCAGCGACCAGGGTTCGCTGCCGTCTGCCGCCAGCCGCGCCAGGTGGTCGGCGAACTCCGCGTCGAGCGGCGCTTCGTAGCCGGCGAGCAGAGCCTGCTTGCGCGCTGGATCCCGTTCGGCGATCAGGCGCGGCGCGGCAGCTCGCAGCAGCCGGGCTCCGCCGATCTGCATCATCGTCCGCATCGCCTGCGCGCACTCGGCGGGCGTGCCGCCGCGCATGGCGCGCAGCGCCAGGTCCAGGGCCGGCAGCCAGCGCACCCGCGTCAGGGCCGCCAGCGCCAACGCCCGGTGTTCGCCGGGTTCCCCGTGCACGGCGAGCTCGGCGAGCGCATCGCACCAGCCACTGTCGAGCGCCCTGCTGCTGCCGGCGAGGTGATGGAGCACGGCTTCGCGTTCGGGCAGGCTGCCGCGCTCGAGCAGTCGTCGCAGGAGCTTGTCGTCGAACGTGCGGTCGTTCGCGAGCAGGTGGCGCAGCAGCAGCCCGCGCACCTCGGGATCGCGGTTGCTGCTGTCCTCGAACAGCTGCCGCATCGCGGAGACCTCGGCGCGATCGGGATGGAAGGTCATGCCGAGCAGCAGCGCCAGCAGCAGGTCGCGTTGGCGCTTCCAGCTGCCCTGGGCGATGCGCGACATCAACTGCGTGTTGGTGCTGCTTGCGGCGTGGTCGGCGACGAGCCCGAGGCCGAACGCCGCCGCGATGCCGTCGTCTTCGACGCGCGCGCTGGTGGCGGCGAGGCAGTCCCCGAGGAAGCGCACGGCGCCCGGCGTGCCGAGCAGCCCGAGCGCGATCAGCGCGCGGTGCCGCGCCGCGGGCTCCGGATCCGCGGCCAGCGCCAGCAGGCGGTCCTGCAGCGCGAGGTCGGCGCCCGGACTCACCACGAGTGCCGCCTCGCCGCGCACCGTCGCGTCGGCATGCGCGAGCAGCGGCACGGCGTCGGCCACGACCAGCGCCGCGAACGGTTCCTGCGCGGGTGCGGAAGCGATCGCCAGCAGCACCACGAGCGCACCGGCGTGCGCGCGACTGCGCGACATCGCGCGCCGCGGCGGCAGGGGGCGACCAGGGGTCGAGGTACGCGCGTTCACAACGTCTCGGTTCCTAGCGTAGTATCGTCGCGTTGCGCCGGGGTCACTGCGGCAGTCGCCGCGCCCTGGAAAGGCCGTTCCCATCGCCCATGCGCGTCGCCGTTCTCGAAGCCTGGTCCGGAGTCGCGGGTGACATGTGGGTGGGGGCGCTGCTCGACGCCGGGGTGCCGCTGGCACCGCTGGCCGCCGCCGTGCGGTCGCTGGCGCTGCCGGGCGTCGCGATCCGCGCCGCGAAGGTCACGCGCGGCGGCTTGTCGGGCACGCACTTCGTCGTCGACGTCGCGTCGCCGACCGCCGGCCAGTTCACCCCGGTTGCCGCGTCGCCGCTCGGCGTGGCGGGGACTGCCGGGGGTCACGAACACCGCCGGCTGCGCGACATCGAACGCATCGTGCACGCGGCGGAACTGCCCGCGGCGGTGAAGGCGGACTGCCTGGCGGTCTACCGCGCCATCGGCGAGGTCGAGGCCGCGGCCCACGCCGTGTCGATCGACGACGTGCACTTCCACGAGGTCGGCGCGGCCGACACCATCGTCGACGTGGTGTGCGCCTGCCTCGGGACGCACCTGCTGGGCGTCGAGCGTGTGCACTGCCACGGCCTCA
Organism: Planctomycetes bacterium UBA2386; assembly: GCA_002343845.1. Next base: position 12,151 of record DDSQ01000209.1, read on the forward strand.
CGCTGGGCTCGGGCACGGTGCGCGCGGAGCACGGCGTGCTGCCGGTGCCCGCTCCGGCGACGGCTGCCTTGCTGCGCGGCATCCCGGCGCGGGTGGGCGGGTTGCGCGGCGAACGCACGACGCCGACCGGGGCGGCGTTGCTGCGCCACTTCGTCGACGCGTTCGACGAGCCGCTGACCTACACCGCCGAGGCGATCGGCTACGGCGCCGGCACGCGCGACGGCGACGACACGCCAAACCTCCTGCGGCTCACGGTAGGCGTCACGGCGGTGGCTGCCTCGGCGACCGAGCTCGTCGAGCTGCAGTGCCAGCTCGACACCGCGACCGGCGAACTGGTCGGCTGGCTGCTCGACGAACTGCTGGCGCGCGGGGCCACCGACGCGTTCGCGACGCCGGTGACGATGAAGAAGGGGCGGCCGGGTGTATTGCTGACGGTGCTCGCCGACGACGCGCGGGCGTCGCTGCTCGAAGCGTTCCTGCTCGAAGAGTCGACGACGCTCGGCGTGCGGCGGCATCGCGTGCAGCGGCGCGTGCTCGAACGCTGGAGCGAGACGCGGACGACGCCATTCGGGCCGGTCGCGTTCAAGGTCGCGCGGCTGCCGAGCGGTGTTCTGGTGGCGCGACCCGAGGACGACGAACTGCGCCGGCTCGGTCGCGAGCACGGCCTCGGCCGCGCGGAGCTGTTGCGGCGGCTGGCGGGCGGCGCCTGAGGGCGCTTACGCGCGCCCCATGAACTCGGCGGTGTCGGTCGAGACCTTCACCTTCTCGCCGACCTTGATGTGCGCGGGCACCTTGATGACGAGCCCAGTGCTGAGCGTCGCCGGCTTCTGCACCGCGCTGACGGTGTCGCCGCGCACCGCGTCCTCGGTCTGCGTGATCTCGAGCACCACCGCGGGCGGCAGCTGCACGGTCAGCGCCTCGCCTTCGCAGAACACCACGGTGACGTTGCTGTTGTCGGTGATGAACTGCATCGACTCGCCGACGACTTCGGCCGACAACACGAACTGCTCGAAGTTCTCGTTGTCCATGAAGGTGTAGCCGAGCGAGTCCTTGAACAGGTACTGCGCCTCGCGCGAGTCGAGGTAGACCAGGTCGAGCGAGTCGGAGGTCTTCATGCGCACCTCCTTCTGCCGGCCGTTCTTCAGGTTCTTCAGGTAGACGTGGTGGATCGCGCGCAGGTTGCCGGGCGTGAGGTGGTCGTAGCGGGTGATCTGGTAGAGGTCGCCTTCGAAGCGGACGACCATGCCTTTCTTGGCTTCGGTGACGCGGATCGCCATGACGGGAACGAGCGGGAGCGGTCGGAGCGGTGCGGGCCGCGCGCGCGGCCATCGGGGCGAACAGGGTAGCGGCTCGGCCGGGTTCGGGCGAGGGTTGCGGTCGGTCCGTCGCGCTCCTCCAATGCGGCGATGGACCTCGTCGATCGCCGTCGCTTCCTCGCCGTTGCCGCCGGGTGCGCGGCCTTGTCCGCCGTGCCCGCGATGACGCCGCTGCTGCCGGTGCAGCCGGTGCAGCCGGTGCGCCGGGCGCCGTTGTTCCCGATCAGCCTGGCGCAGTGGTCGCTGCATCGGGAGCTGCGCAAGGGCGACCTCGACAACCTCGGGTTTCCCAAGCGCGCGCGGTCGTTCGGCATCGACGCCGTCGAGTACGTCAACTCGTTCTGGAAGGACAAGGCCGACGACGAGAAGTACCTCGCCGAGTTGCTCAAGCGTTGCCAGGACGAGGGCACGAAGAACGTGCTGATCATGTGCGACGGCGAGGGTGCGCTCGGCGATCCGGCCGAGGCCGCACGCAAGCAGGCGGTCGAGAACCACCATCGCTGGGTGCGGGCGGCGAAGGTGCTCGGCTGCCACGCGATCCGCGTCAACGCGCAGAGCAAGGGCAGCTACGAGGAGCAGCAGAAGCTCGCGGCCGATGGCCTGCGCACGCTCGCCGAGTACGGCGACCAGCACGGCATCGACGTGATCGTCGAGAACCACGGCGGGCTGTCGAGCAACGGCAAGTGGCTGGCCGGCACGCTCAAGCTCGCCGCCCATCGGCGCGTCGGGGCGCTGCCCGACTTCGGCAACTTCCGCGTCAGCGCCGAGGAGCAGTACGACCGTTACATCGGCACCGACGAGTTGATGCCGTTCGCGCGCGGCGTGTCGGCGAAGTCGCACGACTTCGACGAGCAGGGCAACGAAGTGCACACCGACTACGTCCGCATGCTCGGCATCGTCGTCGAGAAGCACGCGTGGCGCGGCCACATCGGCATCGAGTACGAGGGCGGCAAGCTGTCCGAGGCGGACGGCATTCGCGCCACCAAGGCGCTGCTCGAGAAGGTGCGCACGGCGATCGAGGCGAAGCTCGCGGCCAAGCCCGAGAAGGCGGGCAAGTGAACGAGCGCCTGCAGCAGTTGCCGGCCTACCCGATGGAGCAGCTCGCCGGCTGGAAGGCCGAGATCGAGCGCCGCGGCCAGCGTGTGTTCGATTTCGGCACCGGCGATCCGCGCGAGCCCACGCCCGAGATCCTGCGGCGCGCGATGTTCGAGGGCACCGGACCGGTGAGCCAGTATCCGCCGACGCGCGGCACGACGGCGCTGCGCACGGCGGTCGCCGCCTACCTGCGCCGGCGCTTCTCGGTCACGGTCGATCCCGCCACGCAGGTGCTGGCGACGCTCGGCAGCAAGGAGTGCCTGTTCCACCTGCCGATGACGTTCGTCCAGGTGCCGAGCGACAAGGACCTGGTGCTCTACGGCGAACCCGCGTACCCCGTCTACGAGATCGGCGCGCTGTTCGCCGAGGCGTGGACCTATGCCGTGCCGCTCGGCGTCGGCAACGGCTACGCGATGGACCCCGACGCGCTGCCGGAATCGGTGCTGAAGCGCGCGTCGGTGGTGTTCCTGAACTACCCGCACAACCCGACCGGCTTCTGCTTGTCCGACGCGTTGTTCCGCCGCTGGGTCGAGGTGCGCGAGGAGTATGGCTTCGTGCTGGTGAGCGACGAGTGTTACGCCGACCTGCACTACGAAGGCTCGCGCCCGCGCAGCCTGCTCGAGTTCGGCACCAAGGGCTGCCTCGCCGTGCACTCGCTGAGCAAGCGCTCGGGCATGACCGGATACCGCTCCGGCTTCGTCGCCGGCGATGCCGACCTGATCGGCCGGTATGCGCGGTTCCGGGCCAGCATGGGCACCGCACCGCAGGAGTTCGTGCAGGCAGCGGCAACGCTGGCGTGGACCGACGAGCCGCACGTGCAGGAACGCGTGGCGACGTTCGCCAAGAAGCGCGACGTGCTGCTGGCGATGTGCCGCGAGCGTGGGCTCAAGGTGCACGGCAGCACCGCCGGTCTCTACCTGTGGCTCGAGGTCCCCGCCGGCACCGACGGCGTCGCCTACGCGCAGCGGTGCCGCGAAGTCGGCATCCTCGTCGCGCCGGGTTCGTTCTTCGGTCGCGGCCAGGAGCGCTACGTTCGGCTGGCGCTGGTGCCGGCGCCCGACGAGTGCAAGGCCGCAGCACTGGTCTGGCCCAGGTGATCGGGGCTCAGCGGCCCGGCTTCGTCGGGCCGGTCTCGATCGGCAGGCCTTCGCCGGCCCAGTGCACGATGCCCCCGCGCAGGTTGGCCAACCGCGAGAAGCCCGCGCGCGCCAGCAGCTCGCACGCGAAGACGCTGCGCCGTCCGTGCTCGCAGTAGACGAGCCAGTTCGCCTCGGGATCGAGTTCGGACAGGCGGCGCGCGAGGTCCTGCACCGGCACCTGCGTCGCATTGGCGAGCCGGTGGCTCGCGAACTCCGCGGGCGTGCGCACGTCGAGCACCTGGAGCGACGCGTCGGTGCGGAGTTCGGCTTGGGCTGCAGTCGGGGTCAGGTCGCGCCAGGTCATGGGGGCGCAGCCTATCCACTCGCAGGGCCCGGCCCAGGCCGAGCATCCGCCCGCCGCGCCGCGACGGCGGCATCGTCGCTGCTGGCTCGCGTTCGCTCGTGAGGTATGGTGCGGCGGCGCGCCGCGGTCGGCGCACGGTCCGGCCCGTTGTGCGACGCCGGCTGGCCCAAAGCAGACGCATGACCAAGCAGGCCCGCTCCCGACGTTCGCGCCTCCTGGCGATCGTGGTTGGCGTCGTGCTCGGCGTGACGCTGCTCGAGCTGGTGCAGCAGGTCGTCGCCTACGTGGTCTGGTCGACCGAGCAACGGGGCGGCCCCGAGCAGTGGGATCGCGAGGCCGCGGGCACGGTGGCGCTCTGCGTCGGCGACTCGTTCACGTTCGGACTGCACGCCAGTTCGCGGCAAGCGTCGTATCCGGCGCAGGCCCAGGTGTTGGTCGATGCCGAGGCCGCCGGCGCCAAGCGGACCCTCGTCAACGAGGGCTATCCCGGGCAGACGTCGCGCGACGTGCTCGCTCGGCTCGGTGCGCAGGTCGCGCGGTACCAGCCCGATGTCGTCTACGTGCTGGTCGGGACCAACGACCACTACTTCCGTCCGGCGGAACTCGAAGCGGGAGCCGAGCACACGAGCGAAGCGTCGGGCTTCCCGTGGCACTTCCGGACCCGACGGTTGGTCTTGGTGCTCGTCGAGTGGCTGGCCGGAGGCCGCGAAGAACGTGACGCGCAGCGACCGTTCGTCGGCGTCTGGCACACCAACACCTTCGAAATGGAGTTCGCCGCCGACGGCACGTTCCGTTTCGGCGAGAACGTCTGGCGCTGGTCCCTCGACGAGGCCGGCCGGCTGAACCTCGCGGAGCCCGACGGCCGCCTGGTGCTCGTCGAGTGGCACATGGAAGGGCCACGCCTGTACGTGCAGTGCGTCGCGTGGAACCCGCCGTTCCTGCTCGAGCCGGGGCCGATGCCCGGTCCGATCACGCAGGTGCGCGCGGCGCACTTCGCCCGCATCGCCAGGCTGTGCGCGGCCGCGAACGCCCGGCTGGCCCTGCTGACCTACCCGGGCGGCCCGTACGCCGTCGAGGGACTCAACGACGACATCCGGCGCGCGGCGCGAGAGCACAGCGTGGACCTGATCGACGTCGAGGAGCGCTTCCTGGCCATTGCCAAGGACGAGGACATCGCTGCCTACTACGTCGGCGATGGCCACTGCTCCGACCGCGGCTACGCGGAGATGGCCAAGCTCGTCATGGCACACCTCGCGAACGCACCGCGCGCGCGGCGCTAGTCCGCCGGGCTAGTCGAGGTGCCCACGATCGCTGTCGCCCATCGCGACGGCTCCGTCCGGGAAGTACTCGCGCCAGCGGCGCGACACGGTGGCCGCGGTGTCGGGATCGCAGAACAGTTCCTTCGGGTAGCTCGGCTTCATGCGCGCGTCGATCACCACCGGCGGCGTCCACGCCGGTTGGCTGCGCACGAGTTCGAGCCCGCGCGCGTGCAGGTCGGCCGCTGGCTCGAAGCGCGTGAACGTCGTCCACAGGAAGTTGACCGTCGACTTTGCGGCCTGCCGGGCGTCGTCGACGAGCACGACCAGCGGCCAGTCGGCGAGTGCTGGCAGCTTCGCGAGGTGCGCGGCGGCGTGCCGTTCGCTCGCGAACGCCGGCCCCTGCACGACGAGGCAGCCGGGGCAGAACACCAGCGCGTGCGAGAACGGCGGCGGCAGTTCGCCATGGAACTCGCCGGGCAGCGTGCGCACCGGGTCGCCGAGTCCGAGCAGAACACCCTTGCTGCCCTTGTTCACCTCGGGGCCGGCGTAGTCGAGCGTGTCCATCGACAGGCTGCCGAACACGTAGAGGTCGGTCGCGAAGCGGCAGCGCGCGAGCACGTGCGTCAGCGTCGCGCGGAAGTCGCGCAGGTCGACCGCACGATCGGTGAGCAGCAGGAACTTGGTCAGGCTGAGCTGGCCTTCGCCGAGGATGCGGAAGGCGCTCTGCATCGCTTCGCGGCCGTAGCGTTCCTGCACCACCGCCGCGGCGAGCGAGTGGTAGCCGGTCTCGCCGTACGACCAGAGCGAACGCACCTGCGGCATCGCCACCTTCGCGAGCGGCAGCAGCAGTTCCTGCAGGTAGTCGCCGAGGAAGAAGTCCTCCTGGCGCGGCTTGCCGACCACGGTCGCCGGCAGGATCGGGTCGCGCCGATGCAGCAGCGTGTGCACGTCGAGCCGCGGGTAGTCGTGGCGCAGCGAGTAGTAGCCGTAGTGGTCGCCGAACGGACCCTCGGGGTGGCGGGCACCGGGTTGCACGTCGCCGAGCAGGCAGAACTCGGCGTCGGCGAACAGCGGCAGCGGCGAGGCCGCACTGCGCGCCGTGCGCAGGCGGCGGCCGAGCAGCAGCGAGGCGAGCAGCACCTCCGGCACGTTCTCGGGCAGCGGCGCGATCGCCGCGAGCATCAGGGCCGGCGGGCCGCCGACGTGCACGGCGACCGGCATCGCGCGGCCGAGCCGTTCGTGCGCGGCGAGGTGGTAGCCGCCGCCCTTGCCGATCTGCACGTGCAGCCCGGCTGTCGCGTCGTCGTGCCGCTGGATGCGGTACATGCCGAGGTTGCCGCCGAGGCCCTCGGGATGCTCGGTGTAGACCAGCGGCAGCGTCACGAACGCGCCGCCGTCCTCGGGCCACGTGCGCAGCAGCGGGATGCGCGACAGGCGGGCCGGGCGGTCCTGGTGCGCGAGCAGCGGGGCGCGGCGCACGCGCTTTTTGCCGACGCGCAGCAGCGAGCCGATCAGGTCGCGCTGTTGCCAGAGCCGGCCGAGGCTCGGCGGCAGCAGCGTGTGCGGGGCGTCGGCGAGGCGCTGCACGAGTTCGAGCGGCCGCGCTCCGAACGCGAGTTCGACGCGACGCTGCGTGCCGAACAGGTTGGTGACGGCGGGCCACGGCGAGCCTCTCACTCGCTGGAACAGCAGGGCCGGGCCACCGGCTGCGATCACGCGGCGGTGGATCTCGGCGACCTCGAGGTCGGGGTCGACCTCGGCGTCGACGACGCGCAGTTCCCCCTCGGCGCGCAGCAATGCCAGCAACGCGCGCAGGTCGAGCAGCGGCGCGGTCATCGACGGTCCTCCAGGCCGAGGAACGTGCGCACGATCGCGGCGACGCGCGTGGTGGCGCCCGCAGCGCCGAGCCGCCTCTGCACCTCCGCCAGCCCGGCGAACACTTCGCGGCGCGCGGCTTCGTCGCTCCACAACCGCCGCGCGTCGGCGAGCACGTTGTTCCAGCCGGCGTCCCGCGCAAAGCAGTGCTCGGGCACCACGCCGCGACCGGCGATCAGGTTGGCGGCAGCGATCCAGGGCACCGACAGGATGTTGTGGTACCCGAGTGCGGCGAGCAACCCGCGCAGTTGGTAGACGACGATCGTCGGCGCCTGGTGCAGGCACGCTTCGAGCGAGCCGGTGCCCGACTTCGCGAGCACCAGCCGGGCGCCCTGCAGCCAGGCGCCGAGCGGCCCTTCGTGGTGTTCGACCCACGCCGCGTCGTGCTGCTGCAGCAGTTCGCGGATCATCGGCGTGCGGCCGGGGTCCTTGTGCGCCAGCACCACGCGCACGTCGCCGTGCTCGGCGCGCAGCGCGCGCGCCACCTGCAGCATGCCCGGCAGGTTGACGGCGATCTCGGCGCGCCGGCTGCCCGGCAGCAGTACCAGCGTCGGCCGCGCGCGCACGGCGGCGACGGCCGCCGCGTCGGGCGGTGCGTGCGACAGGGCGTCGACCAGCGGGTGACCGATGTATGCCGCCGGTACGCGGAACCGCCGGAAGAACGCCGTCTCGAACGGCAGGATCGTCAGCGTCGCGTCGACCGCGCGCCGGTAGCGGCGCATGCGCCACGGCCCCCAGGCCCAGTACTGCGGCGCCACGTAGTGCAGCACCGGAACGCGCGCGCGGCGGCAGGCCTTCGCCATCACCACGTGCAGCCCCGGGTAGTCGACGAGCACGACGAGGTCGGGCGGGTCGTCGCGCAGCAGGCGCAGGAACGTCGCGAACGCGCGCAGGATGCGCGGCAGCTCCCGCAGCGCCCCGCCCACGCCCATCACCGCGTGCTCGCTGAGCGGGAAGTGCACGTTCGCTCCGGCGGCGGCAAGTGCTTGCCCGCCGAACGCCGAAGCGCGCACGCCGGGCAGGGCTCTCACCAGCGCTGCCGCGTGCATCTCGCCGCTGGCCTCGCCGGCGGAGACGAACAGGTGGGGGCGTTCACCGCGCGGCGGGCGCGCCATCGCGAAGAACTCGCGCAGTGCGGCGGCCGCATCGGCCGGTGGTTCGTGCGCGGCCTGGTCGAGAACCTCGCGGGCGACGCGACGCCAGTGATGGCGCCTCGGCAGGTAGGCGAGCAGCCGCAGCGGCACCACGAGCGCGCGCAGCAGTTCGCGCAGCAGGACGAGCGTGACCTGCAGCGCGATCATGGCTCTGCAGCGCGCAGCGCGCGCCAGGCGAGGACGTAGCAGACGACGGCGCCGAGCAGCAACCAGGTGGTGTGGGCGGGGCCCTGCCAGGGATCGAACATCTGCGGGGCGCGCACGTGGCCGGCGAGGATCGGACCGTACCACTCGAAGTCGACGAGGCGGAACAGGGTGTACGGCCGGATCCGCTGCGTCAGGTACAGGCCGATCTGCAGGATCGCGATGGCCCCGATCACCGCGGCGACGTGCGCCTGCACGCGCAGCAGCACCGACAGCCACGTCGTCGCCGCCAGGAACAGCAGGGCGAACGCCGCGGCGTGCGTCGACGCGAGCATCAGACGGTCGAGTGGCAGCTCGAGACCGATGACGTGGCTCCATCCGATCGCCGTGGCCGACACCACGAAGATCGGCACCGTGACCGCCAGCGCCGACGGCCAGAACTTCTGCCACAGGATCGCGCCGCGCCCGAGCGGTCGGCTCAGCAGGAACTCGAAGGTCTGGTTCTCGCGTTCGCGCGCGAACAACCCCGTGCCGATCAGCACTGCCGCGGCCGTGGCAACCAGATTGGTGCCGCGGAAGAACAGCATCACCGCGCACCAGTTGAGGTACGCGACCTGTTCGTTGTCGCCGGAAACGCCCTCGACGATCCGTTTCAGGAAGTCGACCGAGACGTTCTTGAACAACGTCGCCCGCTGCAGGTCGGCGTAGATGTCGGGCCACAGCAGCAGCACCGGCACGGTCAGCAGTTCGAGGACCAGCAGGTAGGCCAGGCACAGCCAGCGGATCTCGCGCCACGTCTTGCCGGCGATCACGCGACTCCTCCGTTCGCCGCGTCCTGCAGCAGCAGCGCATAGAGGTCCTCGAGGCGCGGGATGCCGACCTCGGCGCTGTCGATCGCGCCCACCGGCGACGACCGCAACCACGCCATCGGGTCCCCGTCCGTCTCGACCACGAGCGTGCCGTCGGGTTCGCGCCGCACCTCGCGGGCGCCGGGCGGAAGCGCTGCGTTCGGCGCGAGGCGCACGCGCGGACGCTGCCGCAGGCGCGCGCGGGCCGCGAGCAGCCGAGCGGCGGGCACGAAGCCGCCGTCGAGCAGGAACTCGAGGCGATCGGCCAGGGACTCGACTTCACCGAGATGGTGGCTGCTGAGCAGGATCGTCTTGCCGTCGTGCTGCAACCGCCGCAGTTCGTCGCGCAGGAAGAACCGCACGCTGGCGTCGAGCGCGCGGTCGGGTTCGTCGAGCACGTAGAGATCGACGTCGGGCGACAGGGTCGCGACGAGCGCCAGCTTCTGCTTCATGCCAGCGCTGTAGCTGCGCACCTTCTGGCGCAGCGGCAGCTCGAACTGCCCGAGCAGGCGGTCCCGCCGCGCGTCGTCGTGCCGCGGGTAGAAGCCGGCCGCGAAGTCGAGGAACTGCTTGCCGGTGAGCTGGAGGTAGACGCCGGTCTCGCCGGGCAGGTAGCAGCAGCGTTGGCGTACGACCAGCGGTCGGCGGGCGGGATCCTCGCCGGCCACCGCGAGTGCTCCACCGGCGCGTGGCACGAGGCCGAGCAGGAGGCGCAGCAGGGTCGACTTGCCCGCGCCGTTCGGGCCGACGAGGCCGAGCAGTTCGCCGGCGCCGACCTGGAACGACAGATCGCGCAGCACGGTCTTGTCGCCGTAGGCCTTGGCCAGGCCGGCGGCGGCGATCGCGGGCGTGTTCACGCCACCTCGCGCAGGAAGTTCGCGAGCAGCCGGGGGCCGAACGGGGTGCGGAACGACTCCGGGTGGAACTGCACGCCGAACGTCGGCTGGGTCGCGTGGCGCAGCGCCATCACTTCGCCGCGTTCGCCGTGCGCGGTCGCCAGCAGCGTCGGCGGCAGGGGGGACTGCACGTAGAGGGAGTGGTAGCGGCAGGCCGGCAGGGGGTTGGGCAGGCCCGCGAACAGGCCGGTGCCGTCGTGGCGCACCGGCGTGGCGATGCCGTGCACGGGCTCGCCGCGGTCGACGACGCCGCCGAAGGCGACGCCGATCGCCTGATGCCCCAGGCACACGCCGAGGATCGGCAGCGTGCCCGACCAGCGGCGGATCGCGGCGAGGCTCCGACCGGCTTGTTCGGGGCGGCCGGGGCCCGGCGAGACGACCAGGGCCCGGGCGCCGCCGAGCGACTCGACGTCGACCACGTCGCTGCGCACGACGCGCACTGTTCCGCCGAGCTGGCCCAGTGCCTGGGCCAGGTTCCAGACGAACGAGTCCTTGTTGTCGAGCAGGAAGATCAAACCGCGAGCGACGCACAGTATCGTCCGCCGCCCAGCGATGAACATCCTGATCGTCGGCCTCGGCGAAGTCGGTTCGTACTTGGCGAAGGTGCTGTCGACGGAGGGCCACGCGGTCACCGTCGTCGACCCTGACCTGCAGCGCATGCGCCGGACCGCCGACCTGCTCGACGTGAACGCCGTGCACGGCGACGGCTCGCGCCCGGACGTGCTCGATCGCGCCGACGCGCACCAGGCCGACCTGGTGCTCGCCGTGTCCAACGACGACAAGGTCAACATGCTGACCTGCCTGTTCGGCAAACGCATGGGGGCGAAGCGCACCGTGCTGCGGCTGCGCGACACTTCGGCCGAGCGCCGCAGTCGCACGTTCTTCCGCAAGAACCTGCTCTACGACCTGCTGTTGTCGCTCGATGACCTCGCGGCCGAGGAACTGGTCAAGACCGTGCGCCAGCGTCAGTCGATCGGCGTCGACAACTTCGCCGAGGGGCGGGTGCAGCTCCGTCGTTTCGTGCTCGAGGCCGAGGGGCCGTTCACGGGTTCGCTGGTGAAGGACCTGAAGATCCCGTCCGGCATGCTGATCACGGCGATCGACCGCGATCACGAAGTGCTGGTGCCGGGCGGCAGCGACGACCTGCGGGCCGGCGACGAGGTGTTCGTGCTCGGCGAGCCGAAGGCGCTGGCGGCGTTCGAGAAGAAGCTCGGCATCAAGCAGCAGAAGACGCGCAACGTGGTCCTGTTCGGCGGGTCGCGCATCGCGCAGCAGGTGGCGCAGGCGCTGCAACGCGAGCACGTGACCGTGCGCGTCGTCGTCGAGGATCGCGCCGAGGCCGAGCGGCTGTCCGAAGTGCTGAAGGGCGTGGTGGTGCTCCATGCCGACGCCACCGACTTGAACTTCCTGCAGGAGGAGCACGTCGGCGAGACCGACTCGTTCCTCGGCATCTCCGACGAAGACGAACGCAACCTGATGTCGTGCCAGCTCGCGAAGAGCCTCGGCGTGCGCCGCGTCGTCGCCCTCGTGCAGAAGCCCGACTACGTGTCGCTCTACCAGCGCCTCGGCATCGACGTCGCCGTGTCGCCGCGTCTGCTCTGCGCCAACCGGATCCTGGCGTTCGTGCGCAGCCGCAGCATCTCGACGGTCGCCACGATCGAGGAGGGCAAGGCCGAGGTCGTCGAGGTCGAGCTGCCGGCGGGCAGCGGGCTGGTCGGCAAGCGGCTGCGGGACGCCTGCTTCCCGCGCGGCTGCGTGGTCGGCGCGATCACCCGCGAGGACGGACACGTCCTGATCCCGCGCGGCGACGACGAACTGCGCGCCCACGACCAACTCGTCTTGTTCGTGCTGGCGGCGGTCGTCGACGGCGTGCTGACGCTGGTCGGCATCGACCGCGACTGAGCGCCGGTCAGCGTTGGCCGTCGGCGCGTTGGCGGGCCCGGAACGCGCGGATCGCCACGAGGTACCGCCAGACGTCGCGGACGATGCGCACGGTCGATTTCTTGTCGGCGCGCCGTTCGAAGCGGCAGGCGACCTCGACGATGCGCAGGCCGGCCTGGTGCGCCAGGATCAGGATCTCGCTGTCCCAGAACCAGGCGACGTCGCGGGTGCGTTCGACGACCGGCAGGATCCGTTCGCGCCGGAACCACTTGAAGCCGGTCTCCGGATCGCCGAACGGCACGTCGAACAGGCGGCGGAACAGCGCGCGGTAGCCCTTGCTCAGGAACTGCCGCACCCAGGCCAGCGGATTGCCGCCGAGGGCGTAGTGGCGGAAGGCGGTGGCACCGTCGGCGCCGCCGTCGATCGCCGCCAGCACCGACGGCAGCCAGCGACAGTGCACCTCGAGGTCGATGTCCAGGAAGCCGACGATGCGGCCGCGCGCCAGGCGGAAGCCCTCGGCGACGGTGCCGCCGCGGCCGACGTTGCGTGCGTGGAACACCGCGCGCCGGTTGTCGTGGCCGGCGACCAGTTCGCGCACGATGTCCGCGGTGCGGTCGGTGCTGCAGTCGTCGAGGAAGATCAGTTCGTAGCTGCGGCCCATGCCGTCGAGCGTGGCGACCAGCTGCGCGACCGAGTCGCGCAGGTGCCCTTCCTCCTGGTAGCAGGCGAGCACCACCGACAACTCGGGAGCCGGGTGCGGGCAGTCGGTGCGTGCGGGCTCCATTCCGTGCGGCGAGGTTGCGCGCCTGTCCATCGGCAGACGGCGGGCGCTGCGTTCAGAGCATCACGCCCATGATCTTCGACTCGAGAATCAGCTGGTCGTTGCAGTAGACGTCGGCCCGCAGTCGCGCCAGCCGGCGGCCGGAGATGTTGGCTTCGCCGCTGACGAAGTAGACGCGCGCGGGTGGCACGACCTGGCCGCGGATGCGGACTTCGTCGATGCCGGCGAGGCCGATCATGCGATCGCGCGACCAGCCGCTGAGTTGCTTGACCAGGAAGGTCGCGATCTGCGCGGCCCCTTCGAGCATCAGCACGCCGGGCATCAGCGGGCGCCCGGGAATGTGGCCGCGTGCCCACCATGGCTCGGCGTCCCAGTCCTTGTAGCCCACGGCAATGCCGCGCTCGCGGTCGAAGTGCACGATGGCGTCGAGCAGCTGGAACTCGTGGCGGTGCGGCAGGCAGTCGCGCAGTTCCTGATCGGGCAGGACCGCTCGCGTGAGATCGAGGCTGCTCAGGTCGACGATCGGTTGGCCCATGCGAACGGGCCGCACTCTAGCGACGCGGCGCGGGCCGCAGAAGCACGAACGTCGGCGCCCGGCGTCAGCGCCGGCGCGGAACCAGGCGCACGTCGAGGTGCAGCGGCTCCTGGTCGGGCTTCAGGGTCAGCTGCCGTTGCCAGTTCTCGTACAGCTCGGTCTGGATCGAGAAGCTCCACAGTCCGGGCTGCAGCCGAGCGAACGTCGCGCGGCCCACGGGGTCCGTCGTCACGGGGATCTCGGTCAGCTTGATGCGGTCGGTGGCGGTCGCGACCACCGTGGCGCCGACGATCGGATAGCCGGCACCGTCGGCGACGAGCAGCGTCACCGGCACGCCGCGTTCGATCGTGATCGTGTGACCCTGACCGCGGACGTTCGTCTGGGCGGTGGCGTTCACGCCCGGTTGCACGCCGATGGTCTGCGGGGGCACCAGCAACTGGCCGCCGAGGCTGCACTGCACCTGGTAGTCGCCCGCGAGCACGTCGAGGAACACCACGCTGCCGAAGTTGTCGCTGGCGGCCCGGTGCGAGGTGCGCCCGTGCGGCTCGCCGACCGGCATCGCCTGGACGTCGACGCCTTGCAGCGGTGTCGCATCCTGGTCGCGCAGCAGGATCGTCAGCGGCGCGCCCGGCGTGATGCGCAGCAGCACGTCGTCGACCAGCGGCGTGCGTTCGTCGATCGCGAGCGTGCGGCGGCTGCCGTTGAGGCCGGGCGACAACGCGGTGACGACGTAGGGATACGCCGAGAACGGGATGTCGCGGATCTCGAACGTCGGCGTGCCGGGGCCCAGGGTCAGCACTTCGACGCGCCGGAACGGGGCCGGGCTGCCGGGAGTGCGGTTGCGCGACTCCTCGATCTCGACGCGGATCGACTGGATGCGGTCGAGCACCGAGACCGCGAGTTGGATGTCGCCCTTCACCACGCCGCTGGTCCAGCCGCGCGTGTCGACGTCGGCGCGCGCGCTGCTGGTCGCGAGCGCTCCGGGTTCGGCGACCGCGGCCGGCGGCGCCAGGCTGCTCGCCGGCGCGTCGGTCGCGGAGGGCGCCGACGGCGCGTCGGCGCTCGTCACCTCGACGGCTGGCGGGCCCGGCGGGGGTGCCGTCGCCGCTTCGCCGGGCAATGCCCACAGCACCGCCGCGGCCGTGGCCAAGGCCAGGGCGGCGGCGAGGAGGATGGGTTGCTGGCGTGGCATCCGTGGGCGCCCCGGCGGGGTCGTGGGCACGATAGTCGCGCGCCATCGACGGGCAACGGGCGTCGTTTCATCCCGCCGGCGGCAAGGAACGCACGATCGCGTCGACGACGGCGTCCGGCTCGGCGGTGGCTTCGACCTGCACCCCGTCGGCCAGCGGTTCCCAGGTCGTGAGCTGGCTCGCCAGCAACGACGGCGGGAAGAAGTGCACGCGCTGCCCGAGGCGGCGCGCCAGTTCGGCAGGCGGTACCACGAGGTGCACCCAGCGCAGTCCGGCGACGCCGGCGGCGAGCCGTTCGCGGTAGGCGGCACGCAGCGCCGAACACGCCAGCACGAAGCCGGGGAGCACACGCACGCGGGCGTTCACCGCGGCGAGCCAGGGCGCTCGCGCCGCGTCGTCGAGCGGCTGGCCGCGCGCCATGCGCTCGCGGTTGGCGACGGAGTGCAGGTCGTCGGCATCGACGAACGGCACGCCGAGCCGCGCTGCCAGGCGGCTGCCGATGGTGGTCTTGCCGCAGCCTGCTGGCCCGACCAGGGCGATGCGCACGCCGGTCGTCACTGGCGTTTCGGCGGCGCGGTCTTCGGCGGCGTCTGGTCGAGGGCGCGCAGCACGCGGTCGACGTCGCCGAGGAAACGCCCGAGGCCTTCGACGTCGACCGTGGTCGCCGGCGGCTGCTTGCCGCTCGGATCGAGGCGGCGCGCCTGTTCGTGCTCGCGGGCGCCCTCGTCGGGCAGGTCGTTGCGGTCGAACATCGCCGCCGCCTGCAGCCGCACGTAGAGATTCGTCTCGTGCCGCGCGCACGCCGCGCGCATCGCCGCCAACGCCTCGTCGATGGCGCCGTCGAGTTCGAGCGTGCGGGCACGCGCCACCGCCGCGCGTGGATCCTCGCCGTCGATCGCGCCGAGCACGTCGCGCACCCGCGCGAGCGCCTCGACCCGTTCCTGGCCGCGGGCATGGGCGGCGTAGTCGAGCAGCTGTTCGGCGACGAGCGCGCGCGTGTGCGACGACGGGTCGATCTGGAGCAGCGTGGTGAGGTCCAGTTGCAGCCGGCGCAACGACGCGGCGTCGCCGAGCTGGCGCAGCGCGTCGATGCGGAAGTGCAGGATCTCGGCGGTCGGCGCGCCGCGCAGCCGTTCGGCGGCGTCGAGGTCGTAGACGGCGTCGCCGTAGTGCCGCAGCCGGTGGTGGGCGCGGGCCCGCACGAACCACGCCTGGCCGAAGTCCTGGTCGCGCGCGATCACCGCCGACGCGGCGGCGACCGCGGCCAGCGCGAGGTCGGCGCGCTCGGCGGCGGTGCGGGTGCGGTCGGGGCCCGCGGACTCGGTGGCGGCCAGCGCGAGCGAACGTTCGGCGTCGGCGAGTTCGCGCTGGAGGGCGTCGCGCGCGCGTTCGTGCACGAGGAACAGCCCACCGAGCGTGAGCACCACGACGAGTCCGAGCAGCGAGGCGACCATCGGCCGTCGTGCGCACCAGCGCGCGGCGCGCTGCAGCGGCCCCGGCGTACGCGCGAGCACCCGTTCGCCGCGCAGGAACCGCTCGAGGTCTTCGGCGAGTTCGAGCGCGCTGCCGTAGCGGCGGCTGCCTTCGCGGTCCATCGCCTTGCCGATGATGGCGTCGACTTCGTCGGGCAGGTCGGCGCGCAGATGGCGCGCGGGGCGTGGATCACGCTCGAGCACCGCCTTCAGCACGCTCTGCGCGGTCGGCCCTTCGAACGGCGGCAACCCGGTGACCAGCGCGTAGAGCAGAGCACCCAGCGAGTAGACGTCGGCCAGCGTGCCGGCGGCCTGGGTGCCGCCGAGCACGACTTCGGGCGCCATGTACATCGGCGTGCCGACGATCGCGCCGCTCTCGGTCATCGAGCCGGTGCCGGTCTCGCGGGCGAGGCCGAAGTCGGTGATCGCGATGCGCGGCTCGGCGTCGGGGTCGGCGTCGCCGTCGCGCAGCATCACGTTGCCCGGCTTGACGTCGCGGTGCACGACGCCGCGTTCGTGGGCGAACTGCAGCGCGCGGCCGACCTTCGCCGCGATCGCGCAGGCCTTGTGCACCGGCAGCGGCCCGATGCGCAGCCGTTCTTCGAGCGTGGTGCCGTCGACGAACTCCATCGCGAACCAGTGCAGCCGCCCCTTCGTGCCCTGGTCGAGGAAGCCGACGATGTCGGGGTGGCGAACGCGCGCCATGATCCGGCCTTCGCGCAGGAAGCGCGCCAGCGCGCGCTCGGTCAGCGTCAGGCTCGGCGGCAGCACCTTGAGGGCGACGCGTTGTCCGGTCGCGCGCACGACCGCCTCGTAGACGATGCCCATCGAACCCTTGCCCACTTCGCGGCGGATCTCGAAGTCCGGCAGATCGCGCGCGAGCGAGTCGGGCGCGAACGTGTAGAAGTCGCGCCGCAGGCCGAAGTCGGGATCAGGATCCACGATCGCGCAGCGCCGCCTGGATGCGCACGAGATCGCGCAGCAGGCCGGGCAGGTCGTGCAGCCGGAGCATGTTCGGCCCGTCGCTCGGCGCCTGGTCCGGGTTCTCGTGCACCTCGAGGAACAGGCCGTCGATGCCGCACGCGACCGCCGCGCGCGCTAGGAACGGCACCTTGGTGCGGTCGCCGCCGGTCGACTTGCCGGCTGCGCCTGGCTGCTGCACCGAGTGCGTGGCGTCGAACACCAGCGGCTGGCCGAAAGCGCGCATGGTCGGGAAGCCGGCGAAGTCGACGACCAGCGTGCGGTAGCCGAACGAGGCGCCGCGCTCGGTGATCATCACGTTCTGGTTGCCGCTCGCGAGCACCTTGCCGAGCACGTTGCCGACGTCGTCGGGCGCCAGGAACTGGCCCTTCTTGACGTTGACCGCGCGGCCGGTCGCCGCCGCGGCGAGCAGCAGGTCGGTCTGGCGGCACAGGAACGCCGGGATCTGCAGGCAGTCGACGACTTCGCCGGCCGGCCCACACTGCTGGCGTTCGTGCACGTCGGTGAGCACCGGCACGCCGAGTTCCTTCTTCACGGCGGCGAGGATGGCGAGGCCCTCGTCGATGCCGGGACCACGCACCGCCGCCCCCGACGTGCGGTTGGCCTTGTCGAAGCTGCACTTGAACACCAGCGGCACGCCGGCCTTCTGGCAGATGTCGTGGATCGCGCGGGCGTGGCGCAGGCAGTGGTCGCGGCTCTCGATCACGCACGGCCCGGCGATCAGCGCGAACGGACGCCCGCCGCCGAAGGTCACGTTGCCAACGCGCACCTCGCGGGTGGTGGAACTCGACATCGCGGCGATCCTAGCCGACCGCCAGCGGGTTTGCCCGCCGCGGTCCGAGCGGGTTCATGGCACCAGCACGCGCGCCGCGACGCCGTGCAGCGCCACGTCGACCGGGGCTTCGCCGCCGAAGTCGCCGTCGAGCTGGAACGGGGCCGCGCCCTCGATGCGAAGGCTCGTTGTCGCGCGCAGCAGCAGGTTGCGCCCAGGGCGCAAGCAGCGCAGCACGCCGCGCACGCCGAGCCCGAGCCAGGCGAGCCGCGCCCGCTGGCGGAAGCACAGCACGTGCAGCATGCCGCTGTCGCACGAGATCTCGCGCGGCAGTTTCAGCACGCCGCCGTAGTCGCGCACACGCGTCACCAGCACCGACGACAGCCCGTCGATCACTTCGCCGTCGGCGAACGTGGCGCGCAGCGTGAACTGCGGCCACTGCCACAGCGTGTGCAGGATCGGCCCGGCCCACTTCCTCTTGCCGAGCGTGCCGCTGCGGGTCGTGTGCAGTCGATGCACGACGGCGCCGTCGACGCCGACGCCGCAGAACAACAGGAAGCGCCGCGCGCCGGCCAGGCCGATCGCGAGCGAGCGCGTCCTGCCGGCGGCGACCACCGCGGCGACCCGGGCGACCGTCCGCGGCAGCGCCAGTTCGACCGACAGCACGTTCGCGGTGCCGAGCGGCAGCACGCCGAGCGGTCGGCTCGGGTCGGGCATGCCGTTCAGCACTTCGTTGACGGTGCCGTCGCCGCCGACCGCGATCAGGGCGTCCCAGGGTTCCGCACCCGCCGCGCGCGCCCGCGCCTCGGCGTCGCCGGCGGCGGTCGTCGTGTAGCACTCCGCGCGCAGGCCCCGCGCGACCAGGGCCTGCGCCAGCTCCGGGCCGAGCCGCGCGCCCTTGCCGCCGCCGGAGATCGGATTGCAGATCACCAGGGCCGATCGGATCGACGAAGGGTTGCCGTTCACGTGCTGGGCGCGGCACCATAGCCGCGCATGCCGTCGCTGCGCATCCTCGTCACCGGCGCCACGGGCTTCCTCGGCGGGCCCGTGGTCGCGGCGGTGCGCGCCGCCGGCCACGTCGCCTGCACGACGGCGCGGAGCGGCGGCGATGCGGCCGTCGATCTCACCGCGCCGGGCATGGTCGATGCCGTGTGCCAGGCGCTGCGGCCCGACGTCGTCGTGCACCTGGCGGCGATGAGTTCCATCGCGGCGTGCGAACGCGAGCCCGAGCGCGCCCACGTCGTGAACGCCCTGCTGCCCGAACGGCTCGCCGAACGGTTCGGCGCGCGGCTGCTCACCGTGTCGACCGACCTGGTGTTCGACGGCGCGCGCGCACCCTACGCCGCGACGTCGCCGCCCGCGCCGAAGTCGGTCTACGGCGCGACCAAGGCCGAGGGCGAGGAGCGGGTCCGTGCGCACGGCGGGCGCGTCGTGCGGGTGCCGCTGCTGTTCGGTCAGGATGCGCGTGGACGCGGCGCTTCGGCGTCGCTGCGGCAGGCGCTGTCGGGCAGTGCGCCGGTCGTGTTGTTCCCGAACGAGTACCGCACGCCGCTGCACGCGGCGGATGTCGCGCGCGCGCTCACAGCACTCGTCGTCGACCCGGATGGCCCGGGGCTGCTGCATCTCGCCGGGCCCGAACGCGTGTCGCGCTGGCAGTTTGGTCTGCGGTTCTGCGCCGCGCACGGCTTGCCGGTCAGCCGCCTCGTCGCCGCCGACTGCGCCGATCCGCTGCGGCCGCGCGACGTGTCGCTCGTGGGCGAGTGGCAGGCGGGCCGTTCGCTCGACGCGATGCTCGCCGACTGCTGATCCGGCGGGAGCGCAGGGGCACTTCGGAAGCGACCGGGCTGGCACCTAGCCCATGCGCGAAGAACTCCGATGCAGCGATCCAACGACATCGTCGTCCGCCGCGAACCCGGTGTGCCGAGCGCTATGGACTCGGCTCCAGACTGAGTTATTGTCCTGGTGGCCCGTGTACGCAGGGAGCAGGGAGATGACGCTGAAAACAGGAGAATCAAAGTGCCGATTCGATTAGTCCGAGCGATTGTTGGGCTTCTAGCCTGCGCGACGGTGCTCACGGCGCATTCATGTGCGGTTCAGGATGCCGCAAGGCTGCGCCGCGACGAGTCGTTCTTGCAGACGCTAAAAGTCGCAACAGCGCTCAGCTTGCTTCTGGAGGGCAAGCAGCATGTGCTGGGAGCTCACGAGGACTCCATGTGGACGTGGGTGCTTTGCTCAATGGGGCAAAGCGCGACAAGGAGGGGCGAGAAGATTCTGTTGCGATCGAATGGTGGAGAGTTCGAGTGCGATGTGGAAGAGTTGCTGCGACTGGCGTGGTCACTTGAGCGCGTTGTGTTCGATGGGAGTCGACCTGCCGTCGTCCATGCGTGGGTTGGCATGCGTGCGATTGCGAAGTACCGATGTGCCAATGGTGAGCTTCCGGATCGCGACAGGATGAAACCCGCAGTCGAGCTGTTGTGGAATGGGATGACGAACTGGTCGCCGGACCCTATGACATGGGATATCGATCGGGAAGCGTGTACCCTCAACATGCGCACGAGAAGTGTGATTCTGCAAGTGTGGCTCCCTTAGCTGGTCTGCCTGCCCGGAGTGCATTGGGGCCCCACTTGCATGAGTGCAGTGCACATCCACCGAGCAGTGGCATGCAGACTGTCTGACGGTGGAACGCGCCACCGCGAGCGCGCGGCGCGGTTGCCGCTGCTGTTCGGTCCGGATGCGCATGGCCGCGGCGCTTCGGCGTCGCTGCGCAGCGCACTCGCGGGCGGTGCTCCGGTCGTGCTGTTCCCGAACGAGTACCGCACGCCGCTGCACGCGATGGATGCCGCGCAAGCGCTCGTAGCACTCGTCGTCGACCCAGACGGTCCGGGGCTGCTGCATCTGCCCGGGCCCGAACGCGTGTCGCGCTGGCAGTTCGGTCTCCGGTTCTGCGCCGCGCACGGCTTGCCGGTCGCGCGGCTCGTCGCCGCCGACTGCGCCGATCCGTTGCGGCCGCGCGACGTGTCGCTCGTGGGGGAGTGGCAGGCGGGCCGTTCGCTCGACGCGATGCTCGGTGACTGCTGATCCGGCGGGAGCGCAGGCGGTGCTTCGGAAGCGACCGGGAAGCGGGTCGGCGCAGAGGCGACTGGCGCGATGGGTTACCGTAGGCGGTGGCGAAACAACGGAGCGTGCGAACGTGTCAGACCAGAGAGCGATCAGCAACCGGTGGGCTACACGGCGCTGGGGCAGCGCGTTGCGCAACACGTTCCTCTCGTGCCAGGCGGCCTGCTCCGCTGCGCCGACGGCTCCGAATTGGGAGTGGTGGCGTGCCAAGCTTGGGCGTGACTGGTCCGCCGCGCGGACCTTGGCAAGGTCGACGATGCCCATGGCTAGTTCTGCCGCGGGCGCTGTTGCGCCGGATCACCCGCTGGACCGCCATCTGTCTTGGGCGCACCTGTGGTGGGGGGCCGGGAAGTTGGACGGCGCAGTCCTTCAGGATGCGCGAGGGCACGCGTTCCGAGTGCGTGCCGATGACGATGGCTGCATTTGGCTGTGGGGCAGCGGCCCGGATGCCGCATGGGAGACGGCGGACGACGAGATCGGCTTCTTCACCGAGACTCTGGAAGCACTGGGGCGAATGATGCGTGTCGTCGGCGCAAAGGAGTACTGGCAGGCCGTGGGCGACCTGGTGCGCACGCCTGAGGGCCGGCAGTAACTCCGGCACGTCGGCCGAGTGGCTCGTTCGCGGGGCGCGATCAACCGCGACGCCGGTTGCGTGGCGGACCCCCGGCACCCTGCCCACGCGAGGCCCGTTCGTACTCCGGCAACTCGAACGCCGCCGGCGGCAGCGCTGCGAGCGCTTGCTCCAGGTCGCGCAGCAACCGCTCGTCCTTCGCATCGAGGGCGCGGCCGCGCAGCATCTCGGCGGTCTGCATCGTCGTGACGCCGAGCCCGTCGGTTGCCGAGGCCGCGGCTGGTGCCGCCGCGAACGAACGCTGCAGCGCCGCGAAGCACCCCGCGAGATCGCCAGCGCCGAGCCGTAGCCGCGCGAGCCCCCCGTGCGCAACCGCGACGTAGTGACGACCGTCGGTGGCGCCGGTTGCCTGCTCGTAGGCCGCGAAGTGGGCGAGGCCCCGTTCGTACGCCGCCGCGGCCGGCTCGGGCGTGTTCTTGCGGCGGTGCGCTTCGGCGGCGACCAGCGACGCGTAGCCGGCGAACCACGGCATCGTGTTCGGGGCACCCTCGGCTGCCAGGCGCCGCGTGTACTCGGCCTCGAGCGCGTCGGGGCCACCCTGCGCGAGGCAACGCGCGCGCAGCCGTTCGTGCAGCAGTGCGGACTCGGGGAAGCGCAGCAGCCCGCGGTTCAGCACCGCATCGAGCTCGGGCGCGCCGAAGAACTGCAGGAAGTCGTAGTGGTGCGCGACATGGCGGTCGGCGCCGAGCGGGTGCTGCGCCAGCAGGCCGTAGGCCGTGTGCACGTCGTTCATCCACGCCGGGTCCCACTCGGTCTTCTTGCGCGTCGCGTCGACGATCGCTTCCTGCCGCGCTTCCGCGAACAGGGCGAGCAGTTCGGCGGCGAGCCGGCTCTCCGCTTCGGGCGGCAGCGTCGGCGCCGCCGCGATCGCACGTTCGTAGGCGACGTCCGTGCTGCCGCGCTGGAACGCGATCACCGCCTGCAGGGCCGCTGGCCGCCAGCCCGACGCCCCGAGTTTCACCGCTTCGTCGGCGTTGCGCTGCGCATCGTCGAGCAGGAGTCGTCGTTGCTGCTGCGCCAGGCGGGCGCCGCCGCGCGTCGCACCCGCCGTCGCTTCGAGCGCCTGCAGCAGGCTGGACTCGGCGACGTCGAGACGGGCTGCGGGATCATCGGGGCGCTGCCGCAGCGCCTGGTCGCGTGCGGCGGCCTGGGCCGCGCGGTCGACTTCGGCGGCGGCGGCGGCGTAGCTCTGGCCGGACATCGTCTGCTGCCACTTGCTCGCGTCGATCGACGCGGCGTTGCCGGCGAGGCCGGTGTGCGCGGCGGCGAGGCTCTGGGCGCGCACCGACGACTTCGCGAAGCGCCGCAACGACTCGGCGAGCGCGCGGCGTTCTTCGGCGGCCATCGGTGCCTGCAGCGTGTCGGCGATCAGGTCGACGGTGCCTTCCCCGCCCGCGGCCAGCATGCCGGCCCGCGCTTGCTTCGCGAGGTCGGGGTCGAGGCTCCACGCGGCGAGGCGCAGCAGTTCGACCGGCGCGTTCTTGCCTTCGCCGACCGCGAACTGCAGCAGGGCGCGCCGCTGCTGGGCGTCGGCGGTCGCGAACATGCGTTCGATCTCTTCACGATCCTCGCTGTCGGGGCTGGCGACCTTCTCGCGCAGCGAACGGTCGCCCTTGACCACCGGCGGGGCCTGGATCGCGCGCTTGCTGATGCCGTCGCGCAGCGTGTCGAACACCGACTGCGTGTCCCACGTGTAGAACACGTCGTAGACCTCGCTGCCGTCGAGCTCGACCATGATGTGACGCGGCGAGATGCGCTTGCCGTCGAGGAACTTCTCGTAGACCAGCGGTTCGAGCGCCATGTGCTCGCCGCAGGTGACGCCGCCAAGGCGCGGGCAGGGAATGCGGCGGCCCTGGTCGTCGTAGTCGCGCGGGTTGTGGCGGTAGACCGACGCGATCACGCACACGTACGGCTCCCAGAGCTTCGCGATCTCGGGGTCGCGGTAGCGCACGCCGGCGTAGTGCTCGCTGGCGATCTCGCCGTCCATGTTGACGCAGACGAGGATCGGCTTCTTGGTCTGCTGCGAGACCGCGACCGCGTCGTCCCAGGTGCGCTGCCAGCGGATCGCGACCGGCTTGGCCCAGTCCTCGGCCGTCGGCGCGTACCACATCTGCTCCGGCACGAGACCCTGGGGCCGCGGCACGCCTTCTTGCGCGGCGGCGAGGACCGACGACACGAACGACAATGCGGCGTAGAACGGCAGGCACAACGATCGCATCGGCGCAGGATAGCAGACGCCCCGGACCGCCCGTGTCGCGCGTTCGTCGCGCGCGGCGTCGGCGTCAGGGCGTCTGGCCGCGCAGCGCGTCGCGCGCGTCGCCGCGAGCGCGCACGACGCGCGCCGCGCCGGCATCGACCATCACCTCGGCGGGTGTGGGGTGGCCGAGGAAACTGTGCGGGCTGTACGACAGTCCGTAGGCCCCGGCGTTCAGGAACGCGACGGCGTCGCCGACCGCGAGCGGGCCGAGCGGGGCCTGGTCGGCGAACTGGTCCTGCGGCGTGCACAGAGGTCCGCCGATCGTGACCGGTTCGCCGGTGCGCCGCGCCGCGTCGACGGCGAGGGCGAGCGGCAGGCGGCGCAGCAGTGAACCCTGGCCGGTGGCCGCGGCGTGGTGGTGGAGGCCGCCGTCGAGCACTGCGTGGCGTTCGCGGCCGCTGGTCTTGCTGCGCACGACGGTCGCCAGGTAGACGCCTGCGGGCGCGGCGAGGTAGCGACCGAGTTCGACGAACCAGCGGCGCGGGCCGGGCAGCGTCGGCAGCAGGCGTCGCACACCGGCCGCGGC
This sequence comes from Planctomycetes bacterium UBA2386, assembly GCA_002343845.1. The sequence continues at coordinate 36,324 of DDSQ01000209.1, forward strand.
ACTGGCGAGGTCGAACGTGCCGTCGCCGCAGAATGCCGCGACGCCAAACCCTCCGCCGAGGTCGATCTCGGGCAACGCCACCGCGAGGTCGCGTTCCCAGCGCGCGACGGCAGCGACGACGCGTTCGGCGTGCGCGACGAAGGCGGCGGCGTCGAAGAGCTGCGTGCCGGCGTACGCGTGCACGCCGACGAGGCGCAGCGCGGGCTCCGTGGCGATCGTGCGCAGCACCGCGGGCACCTGCTCCTCGTCGATGCCGAACCGGCTGCTGCCGCCGCCCATGCGCAGCCGCGAACCGGCGAGTTCGCCTGCGAAGTTGATGCGGACCGCGACGCTCGCGACGGTGCTGCGGGCGCGGGCCGCCGCGGCGAGGGCACGCGCTTCGTCGAGCGACTCGACGTGCACGACGCCGAGGCCCGCAGCGAGTGCTGCAGCGAGTTCGGCGTCGGTCTTGCCGGGACCGGCGAAGCGCAGGGCCGCGGCCTCGTGGCCGGCGGCGAGTGCCACGTGCAGTTCGCCGAGCGACGCGATCTCGGCGCCGGCTCCCGCGAGGCGCAGCACGCGCGTCACGGCGATCGACGGGTTGGCCTTCACCGACCAGAGGATCGTCGCGTCGGCGCCGAACGCCTGCTGCACGGTGTGCAGGCGCGCGCGCAGAACCGCGGCGTCGAAGACGTAGAGCGGGCTGCCGAAGCGCGCGAGCAGTTCGCGCGCGGGGATGCCGCCGATCGCGAGCGACGTCGATGGAGCAACGCCGAGTTGGCGCAGTGCGGCTTCGATCGCGGGATCGAGGCTCGCCGTCACGGCGCCCCCGATCCGGCGAGGTGGCGGCGCACGATTGCCTGCGCGGACTCGAGCGTCGGCGGCGAGCCGGCGGCGCGCAGTTCGTCGGCGGTGCGCAGGAACAGGCGGAGTGCGGTGCGCAGGACGTGGTCGCGGTGGCTGCGCACCCAGGTCTGCACGCGCTCGACGTCGGCGGTGGTCGCGGGTCCCGTGTCGCCGGCCGCGAGGGCCACGGTCGCGACTTCGACGAAGGTGCGCAGCAGCCACTCGCCGTCGCGCACCCGCTGCGGCTCGACGATGCAGCGAGCGACGAGGCCGCCGAGGACCTTCTTCTCGAGGTCGTCGCACGCCGCAAGGCAGGTGCGCAGGTCCACGTCGTCCGGCAGCGGCATGGCCCTGGCATATCCGGCGTCGCGCGCGAATGCAGCGCCCTCGTGGCTTGCCGCCGCCACGGCGAGCCGTAGCGTTGCCTGCCGAATGGCGCGTCCTCCGTCGCGTGCGGTGTGTGAGCGGTTGCTGGACCGGGCGCGCGAGGTGCGCAAGCGGGCCTACGCACCGGGGTCGCGCTTCCGCGTCGGTGCGGCGGTGCGCACGGCGAGCGGGCGCGTGTTCGTCGGCTGCAACGTCGAGAACGCGAGCTTCGGGCTGACGATCTGTGCCGAGCGCGCGGCAGTGTGCGCAGCCGTGGCGGCGGGGGAGCGGGTGATCACCACGGTCGCGGTCGTGGCGGGGCGCGCTGGGGCGGTGTCGCCGTGCGGAGCGTGCCGGCAGGTGCTCGCCGAGTTCGCGCTGAAGGGTGGGGCGCTGTGGGTGGTGACGGCAGGTGCGCGGGGTTCTGCGAAGGTCGTCGCACTGCACGACCTGCTGCCGGCGGCGTTCACGTTCGAGGACGTGGTGCGCGGGCGTGGGTGAGACGGGGTCGGGCGTCGACAGACGCTCGCTTGCCCGGCACGATCCCGAGGCCATGCCCGCCGCCACGAGCCCGACCGAGTTCCGCGTGCCGCCCGTCGACGCGGTCGCGCTCGAGACCCGCGCCGCCGACCTCGGCACCCGCTCGATCAAGAAGGCCGCCAAGGTCCAGGGCCTCAAGCTCGCCGTCGCGATGATGGACCTGACCACGCTCGAGGGCATGGACTCGCCGGGCAAGGTCATCCAGCTCTGCAACAAGGCCCGCACCCCGCACCCGTCGCGCCCCGACGTCGGCCCGTGCGCCGCGGTCTGCGTCTACCCCGACCTCGTGCCGATCGCGGTCGAGGCTTTGCGCGGCAGCACCGTGCAGGTCGCTGCCGTCGCCACCGGCTTCCCTTCCGGCCGCACCGACCGCCAGACCAAGCTGCGCGAGGTCGAGCTCGCCGTCGCGGCGGGCGCCACCGAGATCGACATGGTGATCGACCGCGGCGCGTTCCTCGCCGGTCGGTACGGCCAGGTGTTCGACGAGATCTGTGCGGTGAAGGCGGCCTGCGGACCGGCGCACCTCAAGGTCATCCTCGAGACCGGCGAACTGAAGACCTACGACAACATCCGCCGCGCCTGCCGCATCGCCTTGTTGGCGGGCGGCGACTTCCTCAAGACCAGCACCGGCAAGGTGACGCCGGCGAGCACGCTGCCGGTGGTGCTGCTGCTGCTCGAAGCGGCGCGCGACTGGTTCCTGGAGACGGGCCGCATGGTCGGCGTGAAGGCGGCGGGCGGCATCCGCACCGGCAAGGACGCGTTGAAGTACCTGGTGCTCGTCGCCGAGACCTGCGGCGATCGCTGGATGAGCCCGCAGTGGTTCCGCTTCGGCGCCAGTTCGCTGCTGACCGACGTGCTGATGCAGCTCGAGAAGGAACGCACCGGCCGCTACCAGCGTGCCACCGACTTCAGCGCCGACTGACGAAAGGCAACCCCATGGCGAAGACCAAGAGCGACGAGCCGAAGACCGGCGAGACGACCGGCGACCGCACCCTGACGTTCGGCGGCGTGTGGGCGTACGCACCGGCCCCCGAGAGCACCGACCACTTCACGATCGCGCCGCGGCATGAGTTGTTCGTCGGCGGCGAGTTCAGGAAGCCGAAGACCGGCGAGTACTTCGCGACGATCAACCCGGCGACCGAGGCGGTGCTGAGCGAAGTGGCCCTGGCGGGGGAGAAGGACGTCGACGCCGCGGTCCAGGCGGCAACCAAGGCGTTCCCGGCCTGGCGCAAACTCAGCGGCGAGGACCGCGCGCGCTACCTGTTCCGCATCGCCCGCATCCTGCTCGAACGTGCGCGCGAGTTCGCGTGCCTCGAGACGCTCGACAACGGCAAGCCGATCAAGGAAACGCGCGACGTCGACGTGCCGCTCGCGGCGCAGCACTTCTTCTACCACGCCGGTTGGGCCGACAAGCTCGACCTGCTGTTCCCGGGCGAGCGCCCCGAACCGCTCGGCGTGATCGGCCAGGTGATCCCGTGGAACTTCCCGCTGCTGATGGCGGCGTGGAAGATCGCGCCCGCACTCGCGGCCGGGAACACCGTCGTGCTCAAGCCCGCCGAGACCTCGCCGCTGACCGCGCTGCGGTTGTGCGAAGTGTTCCAGCAGGCGGGGCTGCCGCCCGGCGTGGTGAACGTCATCACCGGCGACGGCAAGACCGGCCAGGCGCTCGTGCGGCATCCGGGGCTCGCGAAGGTCGCGTTCACCGGCAGCACCGAGGTCGGCAAGGAGATCCAGCGCGCCGTCGCGGGACAGGGCGTCGAGTTGACGCTCGAACTCGGCGGCAAGGCGGCGCACCTCGTGTTCGAGGACGCTGCGATCGACCAGGCGGTCGAAGGCGTCGTGCGCGGCATCTTCTTCAACCAGGGCCACGTCTGCTGCGCGGGCTCGCGCCTCTTGGTGCAGGAGAGTGTGCACGACCTGCTGGTCGGCAAGCTGAAGACGCGCATGGGCCGCATCCGCGTCGGCGATCCGATGGACAAGAACACCGACATGGGCGCGATCCACAGTGCGCCGCAGCTCGCGCGCATCCGCGAACTGGTCGGCGACGGCGTGCAGAGCGGCTGCGAACTCTGGCAGCCCACGTGCACGCTGCCGCCGAAGGGCTACTGGTTTGCGCCGGCGGTGTTCACCGGCGTGTCGATGTCGCACCGCATCGCGCGCGAGGAGATCTTCGGCCCGGTGCTCGCGGTGACGACGTTCCGCACGCCCGAAGAGGCCGTCGAGAAGGCGAACAACACCGCCTACGGTCTGTCGGCCGGCATCTGGACCGACAAGGGGGCGCGCATCCTGTGGCTCGCCGAACGCATGAAGGCGGGCGTGGTGTGGAACAACACCTTCAACCGCTTCGACGCCGCGAGTCCGTTCGGCGGCTTCAAGGAGTCGGGCTTCGGTCGCGAGGGTGGTCGTCAGGGCCTGCGCGCCTACGTGCGGCTCGCGGGCGGGCTCGGGGCCGGCTGAACGTGGTGGGGCGATGAAGGGCCGCCGCGGCGCGAGCGACGCGCTGCTGCCGCCGCCGCTCGGCGGCATCGTCGTCGACGGCAGCAACGTCGTGGCGTCGAGCAAGGCACGGCCGCTCGAGCGCCTCGACCTCGTCACCGCCTGGTGCAGCACCTGGCGTCCCGACCTGCCGGTGCAGGTGTTCCTCGACCTCGCCACCGCGCAGCGTTGCCCGCTCGCCGTGCAGACCGTGCTGCGCGCGCGTTGCGCCGACGTCACGCCGGGCCGGCCGCGCTACGCCGTCGTGCCGCGCGAGCAGTTCGCCGACGAACTGGTGCTGCGGCACGCGCGGGCGCACGCGGCCCTCGTGGTGTCGAACGATCGTTTCTTCGACTGGGACGACCTGCGCGCGAACGTGACCACCGTGCAGTTCACGCTCGCTGGCGACGAACTGGCGGTGTTCGAGGAAGCGACGTGGTTCCGGTCGCCGGGCACCGCGGTGCGCGTGCCGATGGCAGTGCTGCGCGAACTCGGCAGGAGGTCGTAGCCCGCGTCGCCGGCATCCGCGCGACGCGAGTCGATGTCGCGCGAAGCGCCGTCAACGAGCCGCGATCGGCCCGCGGTAACCACGGCAGACGTAGATGTCCGCGTCGAACACCTCGATGCCCAGGCGCCGCACCGCCACATGCTCAGCGAGTGCCACACTCTCGAAGTGTGGCATGACACGCGGCAGCACCGCCTCGCGCAGGTGCGCCCGCGGCAGCACGAACAATGCGTCCTGGCCGATGCGATGCCCAGGCGAGGCCCAGTGGTCGAACTGCAAGGCGCTCTGTCCGAACACGTTCTGCGCCAGCGTCGGCTCGAAGTCGACGCTCGATGCTCCGGGGTGCTCGGCGGGGTTCTCGCCGCGGCGCAGGACGAGCAGGTTGCGCGCCAACTGGGCTGCGTCGCGGTAGTCGGCGGCGAAGTAGAAGAAGTTGCCTTCGACGCCATCCACCGGGTCGAGCCGGTCCTCCCAGGCCTCGGCGCGCGCTGCGATTTCCTCCCAGCCCGTCCACGACGTGCCAGCCCGAGCTGGCAGCAGCGTCAGCACCGGGGCGATCACGGCCGTGATCGGAACCAGCAGGAAACTCCAGGTGGCGGCGCGGGCTACCTTGGGTTGCACGCTCGCGATGCCGCGTTCGCACCACCAGACGATGGCGCCGAGGGTGAGCGGGACGATGGCGGGGGCGAGCCAGTTGAGCTTCACCTGGATGAACAGCGAGTTGGCGAGGAACCACGCTGGCAGCGGTACGCCGAACGCGAGCACGAACCGCGCGCGGGGATCGCCACGCCAACGCCGCACGAGCCAGAAGACGGCGGCCACCATGGCGATGGCGAGCACGGGGTGCACGACGAGGAACTGCTCGCCGGCGAACTCGGCGAGCCAATGCACGCCGAGGTGTCCCTTCGCGTAGCGGCCCGTCGTCTGGAAGCCGAACGACTCGAAGTCGTGGTGCAGATTCCAGGCCACGACCGGGAGGAACACCACCGCGGCGATCATCACGGCCAACCACGGCTTGGGCGTGCGCAACTGGCGGCGCAGGGGTGCGTCGGCGAGCAGCAGCGCCATGCCGCCGATCGCGAGGAACGCGGCGGAGTACTTCGCCAACAGCGCCGCGCCCGCGGCGATGCCGGCGACGACCCACCAGCCGAACGCGCCGCTCCGCGCGCGCCACAGGGCCACCATGACCGCTGTCCAACAGCACACGAGCGGTGCGTCGGGGTTGGCGAGGAAGTGCGTCATCGCCAGGATCGGCGACGCGAGGCTGGCGAGGATCCAGAGATTCTGGCCCTTCCGGCCGAGGCCGAACTCGCGCGCCAGCAGCATGCCGAGCGCCGTCGTGCCCAGGCCCCATGCCCAGGTCGCTGCGCGCACGCCGATCGTGCAGTCGCCGAATGCATGCGTGCCGAGCCAGATCGACCAGGCGACGAGCGGGGGGTGGTCGAAGTACGAGAAGTCCGGGTGCTGCGCGTAGAGCCAGTAGTAGGCCTCCTGCGAGAACACGGGCAGCACGGCGCACAGCCAAGCGGAGAAGGCCGCGACCAACAGGAAGAGCACCCGCGGTTGCACGTCGAGCAGGCGTATCATCGTTGGTTGCATGCAAAGCCCTGGCCACCCGAAGCGCCTGCGCTGCGCAGCCCCGGCTGCGCCGGGGCGCGTAGAATCTACACGCTGCGTGTAGGAACTACCGGCACGAGAGACTTCTCGCGGTCAGCGGCTGACGTGGACCGGCCGTGCTAGGGCGAAGCCGATCGCCGCCAGCACGCCGAGCCCCCCGCACGACCACCACAGCGCACCTGCGCCGAGCCGTTCGTAGGCGACGCCGCCGAGGATCGGGGCGAGCACGAGTGCGAGGCAGAAGTTCATCCCGTAGGCGCCGTTGTAGGCGCCGCGCGCATGGGCGGGGGCGTGGTCGTTGACGTAGGCGCCGAGCATCGGCATCTGCAGCACTTCGCCGAACGCGACGACGGCCATCGCCAGCACGATCGCCGCAGCACCCCACGGCAGCAGCAGGCACAGGTAGCCGAGTCCGACCATTGCCGAGCCGATCGCCATGACCGGCAACGCCCGGCGCCCGCGCAGCAGGTGCATGGTCGCCATCTCGAACAGCGTGATGACGATCGGATTGATCGCCAGGAACAAGCCGATCGCGACGCGGTCGAAGCCCTGGTCCTCGAACACCCGCGAGCCGGTCGTGAAGTACTGCATGAACGCCAGCATCACGACCAGGTTGGCGGCCATCAGCCACAGGAAGTGGCGGTCGCGGAACGGCAGCGTCCAGGCGAACGGTTCGCGCGGCGGCACGGCGGGCC
>DDSQ01000209.1:43393-45223 GCA_002343845.1 Planctomycetes bacterium UBA2386
GGTCAGCACGCCACCGAGCGTCGGGCCGCAGGCCCAGCCGAGATTGAGGGCGAGGCGGTTCAGGGTCAGCGCCTTGCGCCGCAGTTCGGGCGGGGCACTGATCGCGACGGCGGTGATGCTGCCGGGGCGGAACGCGTCGTTGAGCACGCCGAGCACGAACACGCCGCCGAACAGCAGCGCCGCCTCGCGCATCGGGATCATCGCCAGCATCCACAGGCCAGCGCCCGCCAGCGACCAGACCTGCGAGCGCACCGGGCCGATGCGGTCGGCGAGCCAACCGCCGAGCCAGCTGCCGGTGAAGGCGCCGAGCCCATAGACGCTGAGCAGCACGCCGGCCCATTCGGCGTCGAAGCCGAACTCGTTCTTCGCGTAGAGGCCGAGGAACGGCACGACCATCGCGCCGCAGCGGTTCAGGAACGCCGCGGTGCAGAGCAGCCAGGTGACCGCGGGCAGGCCCGCGAAGGCGTCGCGGTAGAGCGTGACGACGGCGCGCACGGCGGCGTCAGCCGCGCCGCAGCGCCTGCGTCGGCGTCATGCGCGCCGCCCGCCACGCCGGGAACAGTCCGCCGACGAGCCCGAGCACCGCGGCGAACGTGATCGCCTGCGCCAGCACGGGAAGGGTCGTGCGGAACGCGAACGTCACTTCGGAGAACGTCTGGTTCATGGTGCCGGTCTCGGCACCCTGGAACGGCAGCACCANNGCCGAGCAGGCCGAGCAGCACCGCTTCGCCGACGAACGACGCGAAGATCGCCCACGGTCGATAGCCGATGGCCTTCAGGATGCCGATCTCGTGCGTGCGGGCGCCGATCGTGCCGAGCATCGAGTTGGTGCCGGTGAAGATCGCGCCGATGCCCATGATGATCGCGAGGAACCCGCCGAGCAGCTGGAAGCGCCCGGAGAGTTCGCCGGTCTGGCTCGCGAGGTAGGTCCGTTCGGTCTCGACGCGCGGCTGCACGCGCAGGTCGGCGTCGTAGCGCGCCTGCACGGCAGCGAGGTCGGTGCCGGCTCGGACCTTGGCGATCACGCGGCTGCGCACGGGCCGTTGCAGCGCCTGGGACAACCGTTCGAGGTCGCCCCAGATCTCGCTGCGGTAGCCGCCCTTGCCGGCGAAGGTCCCGACGATGCGGAACGTCACGGTGTTGATGCGCAGCGTGTCGCCGACATGGCAGTTGGCGATCCGGTCGAGCAGGCCTTCGCCGACCAGCAACTCGTCGCTGCCCGGCTGGAACGGCGCGCCGTCGACGATGCGCACGTCGTCGCCGTGGATCGCGAACGTCATCGGTTGCACGCCGCGGATCGCGACGTTGGTCTCGCCGCCGTCGAACTTGCGCAGNNGGCGAGCGGCTGGCCGTCGGGGCCACGTTCGACCTCGGGCACCTCCTTGGCCAGGATGTCGCACTGCTCGCGCGTCAGGCCGGACTCGCCTTCGGAGGTGGCACCCTTGCGCAAGAACACGGCGACGTCTTCGCGGCCGCGCTCCTGGAACAGCGTCGCGAAGCCCTGCTGCAGCGACAGCATGCCGGCGAGCACGGCGACCGTGGCGCCGATCGCGCAGATCGTCAGCGCGGTGGCGGTGGCGCGCACGAACAGGCTGCGCAGGTTGTAGCGGAACGGGACGAAGGCCATCAGCCGACCTCCCGCAGGGCGTCGACGGTGGTGAGTCGCGCCGCGCGCAGACCCGGCAGGATGCCGGCGATCATGCCGACGCCGAGTGCCACCATGGCCCCGAGCAAGGCGGTGTCGCGGTCGAAGCCGAACCCGGGCAGGAAGGCCGCGGTCATCATCGCGAACGGCGCCTCGGCGAGGAGGCCGAGCAGCAGGCCGAGTGC
>DDSQ01000209.1:45302-66907 GCA_002343845.1 Planctomycetes bacterium UBA2386
GCCGCCGATCAGTCGCAGCAGCGTCGGCACGTCGCCGAGCATCGAGATGAACTGGCGGTTGAACTCGGCCTCCGTGGTCGTCTGCACGCGCTGGGGGCCGTTCTCGAACAGCGCGTCGGCGGCCTGCTGGACGGTGAGAGGGTCGGTGCCCGGCGTCACGCGCAGCATGTAGACGCCGACGCCCTCGGGGCCGGTGGCGCCACCCTGCTCGACCGACTCGCGCAGGTAGTCGTAATGGAAGTAGAGCGAGATCTTGTCGACCGCCGCGGACGTGCTGGTGTAGATCGCGCGCACCGTGAACTCCCACGGCCGACCGTCGGTGCGTTGGAAGATGGTGCCGGTGATCGGCACCGTCTGACCGACCTTCCAGCCGTACTTCGTCGCGGTGTCGCTGCCGACCATGCAGGCGGTGCGTTCCTTCTGGAAGGCGGCGTAGTCGCCGTCGACGACGGTCATCTCGGGATAACTGACGAGGAACGTCTCCGGGTCGATGCCGAACTGCGGGAAGAAGCCGCCCTTGTCCTGTTCGTAGCGACCGCCGAACCACTGCCACTTGCAGATCGCGTCGATGCCGGGGATCGACGCGAGCTTCTGCTGGTAGGCGAGCGGCAGGTCGACGAACAGGCTGACGGCGGACTGCACGAGCAGGCGGTTGGCGGCGGCGGCGTCGAGTGTGCGCGACAAGCCGCTGGTCACGGCCTGCAGCATGCAGACCAGGAACACGGCGACGGCGACGGCGCCGACGGTCAGCAGCGAACGCACCGGGTGTCCGAGCACGTTGCGCCAGAGCAGTTGCCAGGGCATGGCTCAGCTCCTCTTCGCCGCGGCGCGGTTGTCGTCGATGCGGCCGAGCTTGCCCTTGTCGAGGTGGATCACCTGGTCGGCGTAGGTCGCGGCCTGCGGGTCGTGGGTGACCATCAGGATCGTCTTCTTCAACTCGCGGTTGAGCCGCTGCAGCAGGTCGAGCACCGTGCCGGCGGTGGTCCGATCGAGGTCGCCGGTCGGCTCGTCGNNACGCGCTGCTCCTGGCCGCCCGACAGCTCGCGCGGCTTGTGGTCCATGCGGTCGCTCAGGCCGACCAGTTCGAGCGCGCGTTCGGCCTGCGCCCGGCGCTCCGCCTTCGACAGCGGCGCCAGCAGCAGCGGCAGTTCGACGTTCTCGCGCGCGGTCAGCACCGGCAGCAGGTTGAAGCCCTGGAACACGAAGCCGACGTTGCGCGCGCGCCACGCCGCCAGCTGGCTGCCGTCGAGCGTGCCGAGGTCGGTGTCGCCGACGATCACCTCGCCGGCGTCGGCGGTGTCGAGTCCACCGACCAGGTTCAGCAACGTGGTCTTGCCGGAGCCGGACGGACCCATCAGCGCGTAGAACGTGCCGCCCTGCATCTGCAGGTCGAGTTCGTCGAGCACGCGCAGCGACTCGCCGGCGCGCGTGTAGGTCTTGGTGACGGAACGCAGGATGATGGCGGAGGCCATGGAGTTGAGTGGGTCGAGGGTGGCCAGCGAAGACGTCAGTCGGTCTGCACGCGCACGCGGTCGCCGTCGCGCAACGACGTCGGCGGGTCGAGCACGAGGCGTTGGCCGGCTTGCAGGCCGGCCTCGATCACGACGCGACCGCTGCGCCGTTCGCCGGTCGTGAGCTGCTGCCAGCGCACCGCATCGCGATCGAGCACGAACGCGCCGGCGACACCGCCTTGCATCACGACGGCGGTCTCGGGCACGAGCAACGGAGGCTTGGTGGCGGGGGAGTCGGGCACCGGCGCGCTGTCGGCGCGGAACACGATGCGCACGCCCATCTCGGGGCGCAGCCGTTCGTCCTTGCGCTCCAGCCGCACGCGCACCTCGACGGTCGCCTTCTGGCGATCCGCGGTCGGCCAGATGCGGTCGACGATCCCCGGGTAGCGCTCGTCGGGGAACGCGTCGAGGAACACGTCGGCGGGGGCGCCGAGCTGCACCGACGGCAGGGTCGTCTCCGGGACGTTGGCCTGCACTTCGAGCGAGTCGAAGTCGACCATCGTGCACACGGCACCGCGCGCGGTGCTGCCGCCGACGACGTTGGGGGAAACGACTTCGCCGACCTCGGCGTCCTTCAGCACGACGATGCCGGCGAACGGCGCCCGCACGTCGGTCTTGTCGAGCGTCGCCTGCGCGAGGTCGCGGGCGGCGCGCGCGGCGTCGACCTGGGCCTTGGCCACGACGATGTCGGCGGCGGCGACGCGTTCGCGCTGCTGGCTGGCCTCGGCAGCGGTCGCCGCGGCGGTCGCGGCGGCTTCGGCGGCGCGTTCGCGGGCCGCGGCGGCATCCCGATCGCTGGTCGCGCGTTCGACGTCGCGGGCGCTGCCGATGCCCTGGGCCAGCAGTTCGGCGATCCGGCGCAGTTCGGCTTCGGTCCAGGCAGACATCGCCGCGGCTTCCTGCCGCTGCGCGCTTGCACTCGTGACCCGCGCCGTCGCCTCGGCGATGTCGGCGGCCGCGGCCTTGGCGGCGGCTTCGGCGCGCAGCACCTGGCTCCCGGCGGTCGCCAGTTCGGCTTCGGCGCGCAGCAGCGCCTGGCGGAACTCGTCGGCGTAGAGCCGCGCGACGACGTCGCCCTTCTTCAGCACCGAACCCTCGCGCACGTTGAGTTCGACGATGCGGCCCGGCACGTCCGACGACAGGGCCGCTCGCCGCGCCGCCACGATGTAGCCGTTCGCCGCCGTGCCGCGCACGGCCGCGGTCGCCGCTGCAGCCGCCTCGGCGACGACGAACGTGCGCACCACCGGCAGCCGCACGCGGTCGATGAACGCCGACAGCTGCGGCAGGAACAGCCAGCCGAGGCCGACCAGCACCGCGAGCACGGCGCCGCGCGCGAGCCACGGGTTGCGGCGCCGCCGGCCGGCGGTCGCCGCGGGCGCACGTTCGATCTTCAGGCTCTGCAGGTCCACGAGGGGCGGGCTCCGCCGAAGGTGTCTTTCGGGGCGCGGAGGATAGCGCGCGCGCTCTCGAAAAGCCCCGAGCCGCGCGTATGGTCTGCCGCCATGGTGGCTCCGGTCGTGCGACGCATCCTGGCTCCCGTCGAGCTGGTCGAGGGCGGTGAGCCGGAGCTCGGGTACGCGATCGCGCTCGCCGCCCAACTACACGCCGAGTTGCTGTTGCTGGCGGTCATCGACACGCCGGCGACGGTGCAGCTGATCGGGCGGCATCGCGCGATGGCCGGCAGTGGCCGCGACTTCGACAAGGCGTTGCAGGACGAAGTGCAGGCGATGTTGCAGGCGATCGTCGATCGGGCCGCGGCGGCCGGCGTCTCGGCGCTCGGGCACCTGACGTTCAGCGAGGACGTCGAGGAGCAGATCCTCAAGGAGGCGCTGGTGCAGCGTGTCGACCTCATCGTCGTGCGCTCGCGTGGCCGCACCGGCATCATGAAAGCTCTGCTCGGCAGCACCGCCGGCGAAATCCTGAAGGCAGCGCCGTGTCCGGTGCTGGTGGCACGCGCGTGAAGGGCAAGGGCAACGGCGGGCGTGGGCGACCAGGCGGCAAGTCCGTGGCGGGCGCACGCGCATCGGGTGGGCGCTCGGGCGGCAGCAGCGGTGGTGGCCCCGGCTCGACGATCGTTCCGGCCGCGGCCCTGCGCTGGCAGTGCCCGCCGATCAAGCCGTCGGGCAAGCCGCCGACCGCCGCGTTCCTGCTCGGCCAGGAGCGTCCGATGGCGGCGCTGCGCACCGGGCTGTCGATCCACGCGCAGGGCTACAACCTGTTCGTGTCGGGGCTGATGGGCTCGGGCCGCATCGTCGTGGTCGAACTGCTGCTGCGCGACATCCAGCCGCACTGCGCCCGCACGCCGGACCGCGTGTTCGTGCACAACTTCCGCGAACCGAACCGGCCGCTCCTGGTGTCGCTGCCGGCCGGCAAGGCTGCGCAGTTCCGCGACGACCTGCTCGAACTCGGTCGCGCGTTGCACGGCCATCTGATCGCGGCGCTGCGTTCGCGTCCGCACCGCATGTCGCGCCGCGTCGTCAAGCGTGCGAGCAGTTCGCGCGAGCGGCGCATCATGGATGCGCTGCAGCGGCAGGCGCAGAAGCAGGGCTGCGCCCTGGTGCGCTTCCAGGCGCAGAGTGGCGCCTCGACGGCGGACATCTACCCGGTCGTCGAAGGCGAGCCGATCACACTCGATGCGTTGTCGGCGCTCGCGATCGAAGGCAAGGTCGCCGACGAGGACCGCACGCGACTGCTGCAGCAGCGCGAGCAGTTGCTCGAACGGCTCGACGAGGTGAACGACCGCATCCGCGAGGAGCAGGCGCGCGTCGCCGGCGAGCTGCGGATGATGGATCGGCAGCTCGCGTGGAAGGTGCTGCAGATGCACCAGAAGGAGTTCCAGCGGCGGTGGGCGCAGCCCGAGGTCGCCGACTGGCTCGACGCCGCCGGCGAGTACCTCGAACAGCACCTGCACCAGTGGGTCGCCGCCGACGCCGACGGCGACGAGGACGGCAAGGCGCTCGAGACGCCGCCGCCGCCGGTTGCGGAGCCGCGCCTCGGCGAGTTCCACGCCAAGATCGTCAAGACGTCGTTCAACGACGCCTGCCCGGTCGTCAACGAGACCAATCCGACGTTCGGCAACCTGTTCGGCACCATCACGCCGCCGCCCGACGGTTCGCCGTCCGGCGCGATGCACGTCAATCCGGGTTCGCTGCTGCGTGCCGAGGGCGGCTACCTGGTGCTGCGCTGCCTCGACGTGCTGCGCGAGAACGGCGTCTGGCCGCACCTCAAGCGCACGCTGCAGACCGGACGGCTCGAGATCCGCGAGTTCGACCAGGGTGCGGGCGCGCAGACCGGTTCGTTGCACCCCGAGGCGATCCCGATCGACCTCAAGGTGGTGCTGATCGGCGAGCCCGGCGTCTACGAGCAGCTCGCTGCCGAGGACCCGCAGTTCCCGCAGATCTTCAAGATCCACGCCGAGTTCGACGCCTCGATCCCGGTCGACGAACAGAACCTGACCCGCTACGCCGACTACCTGCAGTGGCTCTGCGACACCGAACAGCTGCGGCCGTTCGCGCCGCCGGCGATGGCGGCGGTCGCCGAATACGGGGCGCGCGCTGCCGGTCGCCGCGACCGGTTGATCACCCGCTACAGCGAGATCGGCGACCTCGCGCGCGAGGCCTCGCACCTGTGCACGACGGACGGCGGCGGCAAGGTCACGCGCGAGCACGTGCTGCGGGCCGAGGCGATGCAGAGGCGCCGCCACGACCTCGCGCAGGAGTTGACCGAACGCGACTACGCGTCCGGCTACATGCGGCTTTCGACCGAGGGCGCCGCGATCGGCCAGATCAACGCGCTGACCGTGCTCGACACCGGCTCGATCGAGTTCGGCCGGCCCTGCCGCATCACCTGCAACTCCGGCGTCGCGACGGCGCAGCGCTCGGGGCTGATCAACATCGAGGGGCTCGCCAACCTGTCGGGGCCGATCCACGACAAGGGCGTGATGATCCTCGAGGGCTACCTGCTGCAGGAGTTCGGCCGCGACGGCCCGCTGTGCATGCAGGCGACCATCTGCTTCGAGCAGCTCTACAACGGCGTCGAAGGCGACTCGGCGTCGTTGGCGCAGTTGCTGGCGCTGCTGAGTTCGCTCGGCGCGGTGCCGCTGCAGCAGGGTTTTGCGATCACCGGCTCGGTCAACCAGAAGGGCGAAGTGCAGGCCGTGGCCGGCGTCAACGCGAAGATCGAGGGCTTCTTCCGGCTGTGCCGGGCGCGTGGGCTCACCGGCAAACAGGGCGTCGTGCTGCCGCGCGCGAACGTCGGCGACCTGATGCTCGACGCCGACGTGGTCGAGGCGGTGCGGGCCGGCGAGTTCGTCGTGCACGCGGTCGCCGACGTGAAGGGCGCCCTCGAGCTGTTCACCGGCATGCCGTCGGCCGAGGTGCTGGCGCGCGTCCGTGGCACGCTGGCGCAGTTCCGCGGCGCTGCCGGCCGCGTCTGAGCGTCACTTCGCTCGCAGCGCCGCGAGTTCGCTTTCGAACGTGGCGCGCTCGGGGGCGGCGGCGAACTGCGGATCCGCGGCCGCCGCTTCGAGTTCGGCGATGGCGGCGTCGCGGTCACCGGCAGCCGCCAGCGCCCTGGCCAACAACCAGCGGACGCGCGCGTTGCCCCGTTTGGCGGCCTGGTCGGCGGCGCGCGCTGCGGCGAGTGCCTCCTTGCCGTCGACCTCCGGCTGCGCGAGCAGCGCTTCGGCGAAGAGCGACAGCGCCCTCGGGTTGCCCTTGCCGAGTTCGCGGGCGCGCGTCGCGAAGTCGAGTGCGAGTTTCGGCAAGCGCAGCTCGATCGCGAGCGCGGCGACGTTGTAGTGCGGGATGAAATCGCGGGGTGCCACGTGCGTCGCGCGGATCGCGAACGGCAATGCCTTCTCGTAGTGGCCGGCGCGTTCGAGGGAGTTGCTGAGGTTCGCGAGCGCGCGCGTGCTGCCGGGGTCGAGCGCGACGAGGCGCTCGAAGGCCTTGGTGGCCGCGTCGAGATCGCCATCGGCGAGCAGCAGGTTGCCCAGGTTCTGCACCGCCGCCGCGTAGTCGACCCCGACCGCCATGGCCTTCTCGAACATGGCCCGGGCCTCGGTCCGTTTGCCGGCGTCGCGATACGCGAGGCCGAGCGAGTTGGCGAATCGGGCGTTCATCGGCCGCAGCTCGCACGCCTTCTGCAAGGCGGCGATCGCTTCGTCGGTGCTCCGCGCCTTGCGCAGCACGTTGCCGAGGGCGTTCCAGGCGGTGCCGTTGTCCGGATACGCGGCGGTGGCCTGCCGACCGGCTGCGACCGCCTCATCGAGCCGGTTCTGCTGTTCGTACGCAAGCACCCGCCCGATCCGGAGCTCTGCCGACAAGTGCGTGCCCGGCGCGAACTCGTCGAGCAGCGCCAGCGCCCGGGCCGGGTCGATCCGCGCGAGCGTGAACGCGCGCACCTCGCGCGCGAACCTGCTGTCGGGGAAGTGGCGCGCCATCGCGAGTTCGGCCGTGCGCACGGCGACAGCGTCGTCGGCGCTGTCGCCGGTGTAGGCGAGCCGGACGTAGTAGGCGAGGCGCGGCAGCGGTGAAGTCGCGATCGCCAGGTTGAGGAGCTCGATCGCGCGGCGAATCGGCGCGGTCGAACGGATGCCGCGGAGCCTGCCGCTCTCGCTGAGAAGCAACGCCCACACGTAGCACTCGAACGAGTCGGACGGCAACGGCGCATCGGCGGGGATCGACACCCGCGGCTTGTCGATGTACTGCCGGACCAGGTCCACGGTGGTCCCGGCGAAGCCGGCGAGTTCGGCGCGCGCGGCGTCGGGATCCTCGGCCTGCACGAGCCACAGCGCGCGGACGATGGCGCCCTCGAGATCGTCGCGTGGAAGCCGACGTGCCGCGGCGAGCGGCGCCTGCAGGTCGCCGTCTTCGCTGAACGTGATCGTCTTCGCGAGCAGTTCTTCGCGCGCGAGGCGCGCTTCCTCGCGGGAGGCGGCCTCGATGCGCGGCGCGTTGGCCCACAGGTAGCCGCCGACGCCGGCGAGGGCCGGCACGCCGAGCGCCAGAGCTGCGGCGGCTACCGCACGCCAGGGTTCGCGCCGGGCCCAGCGGCGCAAGCGTTCGACCCTCGTCGGCAGCCGCGCGGTGACCGGCTCGCCGGCGCGCAGCGCGCGCAGGTCCTGCCGCAGCGCCGCTGCCGAGGGGTAGCGCTGCGCTCGGTTCTTGGCCAGCGCGTGGTCGACGACGGCGGCGAGGTCGTCGCTGATGCCGGGTCGGCCCTGCAAGCGCGGCGGCTCCTCGGTCAGGATGCGGCGCATCGTCGCCTCCTCGCTCGGGGCCGCGAACGGATGCGCGCCGGCGACCAGTTCGTGCAGCATCACGCCGAGCGCCCAGACGTCGCCCCGTGCGTCGACGGACTCGCCGCGCACCTGTTCGGGCGACGCGTAGAGCAGCGTGCCGAGGAAGCCGCCCTCGCGCGTCAGCGTCGGCAGCGCGTCGTCGCGCGCGACGCCGAAGTCGGTCAACAGCGGGTGCCCATCGCGGCGCACGAGCACGTTGCCCGGCTTGACGTCGCGGTGCACGAGCCCGGCCGCGTGCGCGTGGGCCAGCGCGTCGGCGAGCGCTTCGCACAGCGCGACCGCGGCCGCCGGATCGCGGAAGCGGTCGGCGACGTCGTGCAGCGGCACGCCGTCGACGAACTGCATCGCGAAGAAGTGCTCCGTCCCGTCGCTGCCGAAGCCGTAGACCTCGACCAGGTTCGGGTGGCGCAAGCGGCCCGCCGCCGCGGCCTCGCGGTGGAGTCGCGCGACCGCGGACGCGTTCTGCACGAGTCCCGGCGCCAGCACCTTCACGGCGACGCGGCGGTCGAGCGAACGTTGCCAGGCCTCGTAGACCAGGCCCATGCCGCCGCGGCCGATCTCGCGGACCAGGCGGTAGTCGCCGAGCACGCGCTCCGCGGCCGCCGGCGTGGGCAGCTCGGCGGGTGCCCCGTCGATCATCGGCTCGAGCACCTCGGCGAGGTCGGGGTGTCGCTGCAGCAAGGCGTCGCGCTCGGCGCGGGTTGTCGGCGGCTTCGCGAGCAGTGCCTCGAGGGCGCGCTCCAGGCGGTTGCCGCCGCCGTTGGACGGGGGGCTCATTCGTTCTCCTCGTCGGGCAGCCGGCCCGCCTGCAGGCCCTTCATCAGCTCGGCCAGTCGCGCCACCGCGCGCACCCAGCGCATGCGCACGGCATTCGCGGTCATGCCGAGTTCCTCGCCGATCGCGACGAACGAGCGGTCGTCGTACTCGCGCGCGATCAGGATCTTGCGGTCCTCCGGTTCGAGCAACTCGAGTCCGAGCCGCACCCAGTCGCGCACCTCGGTGCGCACGGCGACACGGCTCGGCGTCGTGCTGCGTTGCAGCGCCGGATCGAGGGGCAGCACGCTGGCGCGGTCGACGGCGACGTGGGTCGCCGCGGTGGCGAGTTTGCGTCGCGCGGCGCGGAACCAGTCGTTGCGGTCGCGCAACGTGTTCTCGGCGATGCGGGCGAGCAGGGCCCGGAACTGCTCGCCGTCGCGAACCTGGAAGCGCGGCGCGTCGCGCAGGAAGTCGAGCACCGCGTCGTGCAAGTAGTCGTCGGCGGAGCCGCGCGACCGCAGGAAGGCTCCGAGCCGCCGCTCGACTCGCGCGCGCAACCAGTCGAGGTGGGCGTGCACGAGCTCACCAAGGGCCTGCTCGTCCCCGGCGTGCCAGCGCGCGAGCAGCTCCTGGGTCGGGTCGGACGGCTCGACCATGCCGTGCATGCTGACCACGCGCTGCAGCGTGTCAAGGCGTCAGGACCGCGGTGCGATGCGGCTCGCCGGCGCGTCGGCGCGCGCCGGCTTCGCTGGTGGCGTCAACACGACCTTCTTCGGCTGCTGCGCGACGTCGTGGTCGAACGCAGCCCCGAGTTCGCGCAGGGCCGGATCGAGCCGGGACGCGGCCGCGCCCAGATTGCGCAGCGGCGTGGCCACGGTCAGCAGTCGGGTGCGCACGGCCTGCAGTTCCTGCACGCGCGCCGCGAGGTTCGGCACGTAGGCGGCGAGCGCGTCGCGCAGGGCCGTGACCGTCGCCGCCAGCAGCTTCGGGCCGAAGTGCTGGCGCAGCAGGCCGACGGTCTCCGGCAGCAGGGCCGCGCGGAACTGGCCGACGCATTGGTGCAGGTACAGGCGCCCCGCCTCGCCGAGGCGCGCGGCCTTCTCCTTGCCCGGGATCTTCACGTCGGGCTTCTCGGCCGGGCCGAACACGCGCGTGCGCACGGCGGCCATCGAGCGGAAGGCGACGACGTCGACGACCGAGCGACGCAGCGGGATCAGGTCCAGATCCACCGGCACGGCCGTGTTCTTCGGCCACATCACGCGGCCGAGGCCGGCCAGCGCCTGCGCCAACGCTCTCGGCAGATCGACGCCAGCGCGTGCCAGCAGGTCGGGGACGCCGGACGGCAGGTCGAGGCCGGCGTCGACTTGTCCGACCAGGAGATCGAAGGTCCGCTTGCCGGCGGCGAACACTTCTTCGCGATGGTCGCGTACCAGCGGCGTCCACTGGCCGCTGATCAGCCAGTCGAGGCTGTGGCTCGACAGGAACCAGGTGTCGATCGACGCGCCCAGCGTGCGCAACAGCTTGGCGCCGGCGTCGCGTGCGTAGCGCTCGACTTCGGCGTCGATGTCGCGGAGGCCGCGCGCGAACGACGGCGTCCAGTCGAACTGCAGGGCTTGCTCTACGCGGCTCTGTTCGGCGGCGATCCAGGCGAGTTGTTCGTCGACATCGGCCAACTGCTGGCGCAGCCGCTGCATTTCCGCGCCCGCGAGGTGCTGCTGCGTTTCGCCGAGCAGCGTGCGTCCGCGTTGCAGCGAGTCGCGCAGGAACGCCGCGAGGTAGTCGCTGCTGGCGAGGTAATCGGCGAGATCCTGGCGGAACGCGCGGAAGCCGGCCGGAGCCTGCTGCGGGTCGGCCTTCTGCAGCGCGTTGCTCGCGGCGTGCAGCAGGTCGACGGGATACATGCGCACCTTGCCTTCGGCCGCCGCCTTCTGCAGCGGTGCCGACATCGCAAGCTGCTCGAACGCCTTCAGCACCGCTTCCGGTTGCGACTGTTCGAGGCTCGGCACGAGCTTGCCGTCCGGCGACACGTCGCGCTTGTGCGAGTCGACGTTGACGACCAGGAAGATGCGCGAGAAGAGGTCGAGGAGCTGCTGGAACTCGGCGAACACCTGTTCGAGGAACAGCGTGTCGCTCTTGACCACGAAGATCGCGCAGGCCGCGGCGTTGCGGAAGTCGCGCGTCATGCGGTCGTAGCCGAAGCGCATGCGCGTGTAGAGGCCGGGCGTGTCGACGAGCACGGCACCGGTCGACGCCAGTTCGCTGCCGGGCACACGCACGTCGACGCGGCGGATCGCTTGCGGGAAGTGCTCCTGCGGATCGAAGGGCACGCCCTTCTGCTCGGCAGCCCGGATGGCGGCCGCGAGTTCGCCATGTGCCTGGTCGATGTGGGCGGCGAGCTCGCGCGCCTCACGCCAGGTTCGCGTCGAGCCGTCGTAGCCCGTGACGACGTACTCGCGGCTCGGGCCGGCACTGACGAACACGAGGCAGGGGTAGGCCGGCAGGCTGCTGACCTCGCTGACGTAGGCGCCGGCGATCGCGTTCATCAGCGTCGACTTGCCGCTCTTCAGTGGGCCGAAGATGAGCACGTAGGCCTGCTGTTCGAGCACCTTGTCGCACAGCACCTTGAGCTGGTGGTGCAACTCGCGCAGCGGTGCCTTCAAGGCTCGGCCGGGCAGGGTCGCCTCGGCGGCATCCAGCGCCTGCAACGCGCCGGTGAGGTCCGCGAGCAGCGGGCGGAGCGTGCCGTCGAAACGTTGGCAGTAGGTCCCGAGCTGGGTCAGCATGCGAAGCGAGCGGTGGGCGTGGGCCCGGGCGAGGGGTCGGAGCGGGCGCGTTCTGGTCGTCGCGCGGGGCGACATTCAAGCAACTGGCTTGCGCGAAAGGAGAGGGCGCTCGGGGATTCGTGCGCGAGTTTTCGGGGAGAACCTGGGCCGTTCTCCACAGTGCCGCGGTGCGCCTACCTACGGCCGCGACCACCAGGTGCCGACGCGCGCGCCGAGTTGCTGCCGCAGCAGCGCCTTGGCCCGGTGCACCCGCACTTGCAGGGTGTTCTCGGTCGCACCGGTGATCGCCGCGATCTCGACGTAGGCGAGGTTCTCGACCGCGAACAGCACGAACGCTTCGCGCAGCAGGATCGGCAGCCGATCGATCGCCAGCGCCAGCAGCGCCGCATCCTCGCGTCGGACCAACGAACTCAGCGCCGAACGCCGCGCTTCGGCGACGTCCGCCAGCGCGTCGTCGCCGCGNNGTGATGCGCGAGATGAAGCCGAGCGTGCCTTCCGAGCCGATCATCAGGTGCTCGAGGATGTCGATGGGGTCGTCGAAGTCGACCAGTGCGTTCAGGCTGTAGCCGCAGGTGTTCTTGATCGAGAACTTCCGCCGGATGCGGTCCGCCAGCGCGTCGTCGCCGCGGTGCGCGCGCTGCACGGCCGCCCGCAAGTGGTGGCGGCAGGCATTGCAGGCGATGGCCAAGAGCCAGCTCCCGAACTTCGCGGGCTCGGTGAGCTGCGGCAGCTTGGTGAACGCGTTCAGCACGGCTTCCTGCGCGAGGTCGTCCCCGCGGGACGGGTCGCCGGTCATCGTGGTGAGGAAACGCCGCAGCCGTTCGCCGTGGCGTTCGGCGAGCGCGGCGAAGGCGTCGCGGTCGCCGGCGCGTGTGCGCCGCACCAGTTCGCCGTCGTCGGGAGAGTCAGCGGCCACGCTGGTGCTCCACGCCGATCGCTGTGCGCGCGGCGGGCGTCGCTCGCAGCCATGGCTCGCGCGAGTAGTCGGGAAGAGCGCCGAGTGCGGTCGCGATCACCAGCAACGCGTCGGCATCGGTCGGGTGCTGCTCGGCCGTGGCGACGAACCACGCCGCACCCTGGGTCCGCAGCACGGCCGGTACGGTGCGCAGCGGCGCCGTCTCGATCGGCAGGCCATGCAGCGCATCGACGAGCGTCAGCAGCAGCACGCCCGCGGGCGCGTCGGTCGCATCGCCGCCGGCGAGACGCTTGCGGAGCCGTTCGAGGTCGTGGCTCGGCAACCGGCGCAGCTCCGGCGCCGACGGGATCGGTGCAATCTGCAACCAGGCGTCGATCAGCACTACGAGTTCGCCGGCGCCGGAGAGCCACGCCATCTCCGCCGCCTGTGTGCCGCCGGTCCGGTCACCCTGCAAGTGGCGTTCGATCGTGCGCGCGAGCCAGTGCTCGGCACGATCGATCGGCTGGGTGCGTGCGTAGTCGTCGAACGCAGCGGCGCGTGTGGGGGCGGGCAGCACGCGGATGGCGAGCAACCGCGACAAGGCGTCGTCGCGCAGCCCGAAGTCGTCGTGCGCACGCAGCAACGTGCCGTCGTCGGGCCGTTGCAGGTGGAGTCCGAGCAGTTGGCGCCGCCGCTCGGCTAGGTCGCCGTTGTGCGACGGCTCGCTCGCGCCGCGCCTGCCGTCGAACAACGCGGCCCAGGCGTCGTTGGGGAGCGCGGTAGCTTCTTCGCTGGGCGGGAACCAGCGCGCGCGCTGCCGTTCCGCCGCGAACGCCAGCCAGGGCGGGGCATTCGCGGCGAGTGGCCAGGCGAGCTGGGTGCAGGCGAACGCCTGCCGCGCTCCGGCGGCGAGTTCGGGCGACGTCCCCGGGGCGAGGGCTGCCGCCAGCGTGCCGAGCCAATGGCCGTCGTGGAGCCATCGCGCGATCGTCGTGGGGTCGTCGTGCAGGCGCGCCGTGCGCAGCGGTTCGGGCGTCGGGTTCGCGAGCGGCGGCCCGTCGAGGGCGAGCCACGTGCCGACGGCCGTCACCACGATGCCGGCGGCCAGTGCGGCGAAGAACCACTTCGGCGTCGCCGCGGCGGCGACCTTGGGGGGGAGCGCCGCGGCGGGAACGGCGGCGCGGACGGCGGTCGCGAACTCGGCAGCGCTGGCGAACCGTTCTTGCGGCTGCTTCTGCAGCGCGGACGCCACGACGGCGTCGAGGGCCTCGGGAACACCGGGTCGGAGCATCGACGGCGGCGGCGGCGTCAACGACTCGACGAGCTTGAGTGCCTGGAACACGTTGGCGCCGTGGAACGGCGAGCGACCGGTGAGCAGTTCGAACAGCAGCACGCCGAGCGCGTGCACGTCGGTGCGTTCGGTCACGGCTTCGGGGCCGTCGAGCAACTGCTCGGGTGCCATGTACTCCGGTGTGCCGACGATCTCGCCGGTGCGCGTCAAGGGCGCGTCGTCGCTCAAGCCCCGGGCGATGCCGAAGTCGAGCACGCGCACAGCACCGCCGTCGTCCACCATCACGTTGTCGGGCTTGATGTCGCGATGGAGCACGCCAAGCGCATGGGCGGCGGCCAGCACGTCGGCGGTCGCTGCGACGAAACGCGCGGCGTCGACGACCGGCAGCGGGCCGGCGTGCAATCGCTGCCGCAGCGTGCTGCCGGGCACGTACTCGAGCACGAGGTACGGGCGGTCGCCGGCGGTGTCGCAGCCGTGCACCTTCACCACCCCCGGATGCCGCACTCGCGACGTCAGCCGCGTCTCGCGCGCAAACCGCTCGCGCAGTGCCGCGAGTTGCTCGTGCGGCAGGGCCGGCAGCACCTTGATCGCGACCTCGGTGCCGAGTTCGCGGTGGCGCGCCAGGTAGACCTCGCCCATGCCGCCGGCGGCGAGCAGGCGGATCGGCTCGTAGGGGCCGAGCGCTCCGGGGCCGGGCGCGCGCGCGCAGTGCGGACAGCTCGCCGGCAGTTCGCCGGTGGCGGCGAGGGCGAGCGTCTTCGTGCAATGCGCGCAGCGGATCTGCATCGGCCGGTCAGAAGTCGCGGAAGCGGTCGACGTAGCGGCGCAGCGTGCGCAGGTGGCCCGCGGCGATGTCGCGGACGCGCTGCACGTCTTCGTCGGCGCCGGGGAACAGGCGTTCGGCGTCGTTGCTGGCGGCCCGCAAGGCGCGCTCGGCATCGGCCCACCGCCTGGCGTCGCACGCCCCGGCCATCGTGGCGAGGCCACGCGCAAGGGTCGCGATGGCGGCGTGCTTGCGCACTTCGACGTCCGGCGTCGCCGCGTTCCGTTCGCCGATCGGGATCTCGGCGTCCGCGGCGAGGCGCTGGTGCGAACGGCTGGCCGCGGCGACGAACGTCAGTTCGGCCTGGGCGCGGGCCGCAGCCCCGCCATTGCGTTGCTGACGGCAGCGCACCATCACGACGCCGGTGGCGCCGGCGTTCAGATCGGGCAGGGCGAGATCGAAGGCCGAGTCTTCGAGGCGGGCACCTTCGTGCAGCACGTCGAGCACCTCGAACGAACGGGGCAGGGTGACGCGCAGCGAGACCCTGCGCGCCACCGGGCACAGCAGCGCCTCGGCTTCCGCGACGAACACCTTGGCCACGTCCTGGCTGTCGGCGACGAAGTGGAACAGACCGCGGCTGCCGTCGGCGAGCCGCTGCAGCAGCGCCGCGTCGAGGTTCTCACCGACGCCGATGGTCGCGATGTCGATCGTGGTCTCGGCGCGGCGCTGGGCGTCCGCGAGGATCTGGTTGGGATCGGTCACGCCCTGGTTGGCGATGCCATCGGTCAGCAGCAGCACGCGCCGGCTGTCGATCCCGTCGGGGCGACGCGACAGTTCGTCGAGGCCGAGCATCAGGCCGGCGTGCAGGTTGGTGCCGCTGCCCGGGGCGAGCCGATCGATCGCCGCGCGCAGCCACGCGCCATCGCCCCGGGGGCGCAGCCGCTCGCGCACCGTCGCTTCGTTGTCGAAGCCGACCACGGCCACCTGGTCGTCGGGGCGCAGCCGCTCGACGAACGCGCGCAGCCCGGCCTGCACGGCCGTCATCTTGCCGGCTTCGCCCATCGAGCCGCTGGTGTCGACGACCAGGGCTACGGCGCACGGCGCGGCGAGAGCCCGGTCGCCCTGGGGGGCCGTCGTGTATCCGACCTGCAACCAGACCTCATCGCCGAAGGCGGTTGCGGCGCGATCGAACCGCAGGTCGAGCGCGACCGCTTCGCCGGCCTTCGGCAGCGGCAGCCGATGGCGGTGGTAGTTGACGAGGTCGCGCACCACGACGTCGCGCGCCGTCGGCAGGAGTCCGAGTTCGGCCAGCTCGCGCGCGCGCGCGTGGCCGAAGGTGGAGCCGCCGTCCTGGGCGGCGAGCGCCGGCAGCAGCAGCAGGGCGGACAGCGGGAAGGGAACGGGTAGGCGGTGGAGCATGTGTTCTCGTTCGGTCGGTGACCGGCCGAGAGACCCGCGAACGGGCCGGACCTTACACGAATGCTGCAGCCGAGGGTCGGGCGCGGCTTCGTTCCGGCCGCCACCGCCGAACACCGGCCGGTGGGGCAGGGTCGGGTCGATCGTGATGCGGGTCGGCAGCGGCGACGCCGCGCGCGGCCCGTTCGCAGAGTCCCGGACGCGACCGTCGGCTCCGCGCAGTCGCTCGCTATAGTGCGCGCCGCACTCTCGACCTGAATGAGCACTTCGCATCCCACCACCGCCGGGCTCGAGAAGGGCCTGCAGGATCTCGATCAAGTCGTCATCCGATTCGCCGGCGACAGCGGCGACGGCATGCAGCTGACCGGGGATCAGTTCACGCGAACCACCGCCCTGATGGGGAACGACATCGCGACGTTCCCCGACTTCCCGGCCGAGATCCGCGCGCCTGCCGGCACGCTGCCGGGCGTCTCCGCGTTCCAGCTGCGCTTCAGCAGCTTCGACATCCACACGCCCGGCGACGCGCCCGACGTGCTGGTGGCGATGAACCCGGCGGCGCTGAAGGTCCACCTCGGCGAGTTGAAGCGGGACGGCATCCTGCTGCTCAACACCGCGTCGTTCAGTCCGCTCGACCTCAAGAAGGCGAAGTACGACAAGGACCCGCGCAGCGACGGCACTCTGTCGGGCTACCGCGTCATCGAAGTCGACCTCGAGGCGCGCACGCAGGAGGCGCTGGCTGCTTCGCCGCTCGACAACCGCGCCCGCGAACGCTGCAAGAACATGTATGCGCTGGGCATCCTCTACTGGATGTACCACCGCGACATGGCGCCGACCGAGCGCGCCATCGCGCAGAAGTTCGCGAAGAAGCCGGAACTCGTCGACGCCAACTTGACCGCGATGAAGGCGGGCTTCGCCTACGCCGAGACGGTCGAGATCTTCCAGACCGCGTACCGCGTGCCGCCCGCACCCATGAAGCCGGGGACCTACCGGAACATCATGGGCAACCAGTCGCTGTGCCTGGGCCTGGTCGCCGGCGCGCAGAAGGGTGGCCTGCAGTTGTTCCTCGGCAGCTATCCGATCACGCCGGCGTCGGACATCCTGCACCAGCTCAGCACCTACAAGCACCTCGGCGTGGTCACGTTCCAGGCCGAGGACGAGATCGCGGCCGTCGCCGCCGCGATCGGCGCGTCGTACTCGGGGTGCCTCGGCATCACGTCGACCTCGGGGCCGGGCATCGCGCTGAAGAGCGAGGCGATCGGGCTCGCGGTGATGGCGGAGCTGCCGCTGATCGTGCTCAACGTGCAGCGCGCTGGCCCGAGCACCGGCATGCCGACGAAGACCCAGCAAGCGGATCTGCTGCAGGTGATGTACGGCCGCAACGGCGAGTCGCCGGTGTGCGTGCTCGCGGCCTCGACGCCGGCCGATGCGTTCGAAGTCGGCTACGAAGCGGTGCGCATCGCGACGAAGTTCATGGTGCCGGTCGTCGTGCTCAGCGATGGCTACATCGCCAACGGTTCGGAGCCGTGGCTGCTGCCCGACCCCGACAGGCTGCCGCCGATCCACGTCGCCTTCGCGCCCGAGGGCAAGGCCGGCGAGAAGTTCCAGCCGTACGCGCGCGATGCGGCGACGCTGGCGCGCCCGTGGGCGAAGCCGGGCACCAAGGGGCTCGTGCACCGCATCGGCGGCCTGGAGAAGCAGGATGGCAGCGGCAACATCTGCTACGACGCCGACAACCATCAGCACATGGTGGACACGCGCGCGCAGAAGGTCGCGAACATCGCCGCCGACCTGCCGCCGACCGCCGTGCTCGGCGCCCGCACCGGCGACGTGCTGGTGCTGGGTTGGGGCAGTCCGCGTGGTGCGATCACCGCCGCGACGATGCGCCTGCAGCAGCAGGGCCACGCGATCAGCTGCGCGTTCCTGCGGCATCTCAATCCGCTGCCGAACGACCTGCTGGCCCTGATGCAGGGCTTCAAGCGGGTCGTGTTGCCGGAGCTCAACAAGGGCCAGCTGGCGATGATCCTGCGCGCGAAGTTCCTGATCGACGTGCAGAGCCACAGCCAGGTGAACGGCCAGCCGTTCAAGAGCCACGAGATCGAGGAGCACCTCAGGAACGTGCTCGCCAAGGTGAAGGAGGTGCGCAAGTGACTGCCGTCGACCGACCCGTGATGCAGAAGAAGGACTACAAGACCGACCAAGAGGTGCGGTGGTGCCCAGGCTGCGGCGACTACTCGATCCTCAACGCGGTGCAGGGCGCGTTCGCCAAGCTCGGCAAGCAACTGCACGAGACGGTGATCATCAGCGGCATCGGCTGCAGTTCGCGCTTCCCGTACTACATGGAGACCTTCGGCTTCCACACGATCCACGGCCGTGCGCCGGCGATCGCCACCGGGGTGAAGGTCGCCAATCCAGCGCTCGACGTGTGGGTCGTCACCGGGGACGGCGACGCGATGTCGATCGGCGGCAACCACTTCATCCACGCGCTGCGGCGCAACGTCGGGCTGAAGATCCTGATGTTCAACAACCGCATCTACGGGCTGACCAAGGGCCAGTTCTCGCCGACCAGCGAGCAGGGCAAGGTCACCAAGAGCTCGCCGCTCGGCACGATCGACTATCCGTTCTCGCCGATCGCGCTGACCCTCGGCGCGGGCGGCACGTTCGTCGCGCGCGGCGTCGACGTGTTCGGGCCGCACCTCGAGGAGATCATCACCAAGGCCAGTGCGCACACGGGCACGGCGGTGGTGGAGATCTACCAGAACTGCAACATCTTCAACGACGGCGCCTTCAAGGGCACGACCGACAAGGAGCTGCGCGACGAGCGCGTGCTCTACCTCGCGCACGGCCAGCCGTTGTTGTTCGGCGCGCAGAAGGACAAGGGCATTGCCTTCGACGCGCAGTTCCGGCCGTCGATCGTCAGCGGCGCTTCGCTCGGCAAGGCCTACGTGTGGGACGAGACCGCCGAGACGCCAGCGCCCGCGATGGCGCTTGCGACGATGAGCGAGAGCGAGTTCCCGGTGCCGATCGGCGTGTTCCGCCAGCGCGAGAAGGCGACGTTCGAGACTGGCGTGCAGGCGCAGATCGCCGCGGCGAAGGCCAAGAAGAAGGAGTCGCTGCGGGATCTGCTGTTCGCCGGCGAGATCTGGGACGTCAAGTAGCAACGCGTGGGCTCACCGCGTGTCCTGATCGTCGCCGAACACGCCTCGGCCGCGTTCGGCGGTGAGGCGATCCTGCCGCTGCACTGGTTCCGCTGCCTGCGCGAACGCGGCATCGACGTGCAGCTGTGCGTGCACGAACGCACGCGCGCGGAGCTCGAGGCGCTGTTCCCGGCCGACCGGGATCGGCTGCACTTCGTGCGCGACACGTGGCTGCACCGGCAGCTCTGGCGTTGCGGCGCGTGGCTGCCGCGCAAGCTCGGCGAGGCGACGTTCGGCGTGCTGCTGCGGCTGCTGACCCAGCGGCGGGCCCGCGCCGTGGCGCGCGCACTGGTGCGGGCCGGCCGCATCGATCTCGTGCACCAGCCGATCCCGGTGTCGCCGAAGGACCCTTCGCTGCTCGCGCGGCTCGGCGTTCCGGTCGTGATCGGGCCGATGAACGGCGGCATGAGCTATCCGCCGGCGTTCCGCGCTCTCGAACCTGCGTGGCTGCGCGGCGTCGTTCGCGTGCTGCGCGGGATGTCCGGGCTCGTGCACGTCGTGCTGCGCGGCAAGCGCGAGGCGGCGATGCTGCTCGTCGCCAACGAACGCACGGCGAGGGCGCTGCCGCGCGGTTGTCGCGGCCGGGTCGTCACGCTGGTCGAGAACGGCGTCGACTTCGGCCTGTTCGCCGCGCGCGCTCCGGCGGCGGCCGCGGTGGGGGACGAGGGTGTGTCGTTGCGGCTGCTGTTCGTCGGGCGCCTGATCGACCTGAAGGCGCTCGACGTCGTGATCGACGCGATGGCGACGCTCGGCGACGAGGTTGCGTGCACGCTCGACGTCGCCGGCGATGGCCCGATGCGGGCGGTCTGGGAGCGGCACGCCGCGCAGCGCGGCGTCGGCGGTCGCGTGACGTTCCACGGCTTCGTGCCGCAGACGCGCGTTCCCGCGCTGCTGGCGCGCGCCCAGGTGCTGGTGATGCCGAGCCTGCACGAGTGCGGCGGGGCAGTCGTGCTCGAAGCGATGGCGATGGAGCGCGTTGTCGTCGCGACGGCGTGGGGTGGCCCGCTCGACTACCTCGACGCGAGCTGCGGCGTGTTGGTGGCGCCGACGAATCGCGAGGCGTTGGTGGCCGGCTTTGCTGCTGCCATCCGTCGCCTGGCCACCGAACCGGCGACCCGCGCGGCGTTGGCCGCGGCCGGCGGCCGGCGTTGCCGGGAGCAGTACGACTGGACCGCCAAGGTCGCGACGATGCTCGCGCTCTACGAGACCGCCCTCGCACCGCGGTGACCGATCGGGCCCGGTCGCGGAGGCGCCGCGGGACTGATCCATTGGTTGTGCTCGCTGGGTCGAGGCGCTGGTCCGCGACGGGACGGCGAGCGACCGTGCGGACCCGGTCCTGCGGGCTTCCGTCCAGGAGCTGGTAAACGCCCAGTCCTGCCGGACTTCCACGCGAGCACAGCCAAGGGATCAGTCTCCTACTGCGGCGGCTGGTTTGCATACATCACGATGTCGTGATATTCTGATGCAGCCTGTGGCAACTGCCCTCCAGAGCCTGCACGCGACCCTGAAGCTGCTGTCGGACCCGGTCCGGCTGCGGCTGTGCGCGCTGCTGGCGCGCAGCGAGCTGGCCGTGCAGGAACTGGTCGCCACGACCGGGCTGCAGCAGAGCCGCATCAGCAACCACCTGTCGCTGCTGAAGCGAGCCGGCCTCGTGCGCGACCGTCGTGAGGGGACCTGGAGCTTCCACACGCTGGCGGAGCCGGGTGAGGACGCGCCGCTCACGCCGTCGATGTTCGCGGCGACCGTGCAGCAGTTCCTCGACAGCGAGGAGGGTGCTCGCGACCAGCGAGCGCTGCGCGCGGTGCTCGACCAGCGTGCGCAGCGGAGCCGCAGTGCCCACGACGCGTTGGCCGAGCAGTGGAGTGCCGTCGGCGAGGAGTTCGTGCACGGCACGCTGCGCGCCGAAGTGCTCGCGCAGGCATGGCCCGCTGGCCCGGCGGTCGCCGACCTCGGGTGCGGCTCCGGCTTCCTCGCCACGTGGCTCGCCGAACACGGCGGTTCGGTCGTCGCGGTCGATCACAGCGAACGCATGCTCGGGCAGGCGGCGCGGAGGGCTCGGCAAGCGGCCGTGACGTTCCGCCGGGGCGAGATGGACGCGCTGCCGTTGCAGACCGGCGAAGTGCGCGCGGCGTTCAGCAACCTCGTCTGGCACCACGTTCCCGATCTCGATGCCGCGGCGCGCGAAGTGCTGCGCGTGCTGCAGCCTGGCGGCGTCTTCGTGCTCAGCGACATGCTGCTGCACGACGCCAACTGGATGCGCGAGCGCATGGGTGACCTGCGGCTCGGCCTCGAGCCCGCGAAGATCGTCGCCGTGCTGGCGCGCGCCGGTTTTCGCGCGCTGCGCAGCGAGCGGCTGCACGACCGCTACCGCGTCGCCGGTCCTGATGGCGCGCCGGTCGAGTTCCCCATGTTCGTCGTTCGCGGCGAGAAGCCCGCGCACGACGGCTGACCTTCCCGATTTCCCCCTGACCCATCACGAAACCATGACTGCCACGAACGTTCCGAAGCAGAAGACCGCCAAGTCCCGCGTACTCGCTCCGACCGACTTCAAGGTGAAGAACCTCGGCGACGCCGAGTTCGGCCGCAAGGAGATCCGCCTCGCCGAAGTCGAGATGCCCGGCCTGATGGCGATCCGCGACGAGTACCGCAAGAAGCAGCCGCTCAAGGGCGCGCGCATCGCCGGCTCGCTGCA
>DDSQ01000009.1:0-35835 GCA_002343845.1 Planctomycetes bacterium UBA2386
GGAAGAGCAGCGAGCCGTCGTTGATGCGCGGTAGGCCGGCGCCGAAGCGCCCCTCGTAGCCCAGCGACTCGGCTTCGTGTTCGATGTACTTCTGCTGTTGCTTCCACTCCACGCCGAAGGGCGGGTTGGCGAGCATGTAGTCGAACGTGCGCTTCTTCCCGTCCTGGTCGCGCTCGAAACCGTCCTTGGTGAAGGAGTCGCCGAGCACGATGTTGTCGGCGTCCTCGCCCTTGATGAGCATGTCCGCCTTGCAGACCGCCCACGACTCGTCGTTCCAGTCCTGGCCGAACAGGTGCGGGTTCGCGTCCTTGTTGAGCCGGCGGATGTACTGCTCCGCAACGGACAGCATGCCGCCCGTTCCGCAGGCGGGGTCGTAGATGGTCTTGACGACGTGGCTCTTGCGCAGGTCCTTCTCGGGGCCGAGCAGGAGGTTGACCATCAACCGGATGACCTCGCGAGGCGTGAAGTGCTCGCCGGCCTCCTCGTTCGACTGCTCCGCGCCGATCCGGATGAGCTCCTCGAAGGCGTAGCCCATCTGCACGTTGTCGACCTTGTCCGGCGAGAGGTCGATGGCCGCGAACTTCTTGACCACCTCGTAGAGGAGGTTCTTCTCGGCCATCTTGGCGATCTGCACGTCGAACGCGAACCGCTCCATGATCTCGCGCACGTTCTTCGAGAAGCCGTTGATGTAGGCGTTCAGGTTCGGCGCGAGTTGGTTGGGGTCGCCGAGGAGCTTGCCGAGATCGAGCTTCGAGAGGTTGTGGAAGGGTCGCTCGGTGATCTTCTCCAGCAAGCTCCGAACCACCGTCTCGGGCTTCGTCTTGATCTTCGGATACTCGGCAAGCACCCGGTCCTTGCTCGGCGCTAGCAGACAGTCGAAGCGGCGGAGGACCGTCAGCGGCAGGATGACCTTGCGGTACTCGTTCCGCTTGTAGGGGCCCCGGAGCAAGTTGCAGATGCTCCAGATGAAGTTGGCGAGGTCGCGGTGCGTCTCAGCGGCCATCACGGCCTCCCAGAAAACCCGACCGGCTGGCGAGGTTCATTCGTTGCTCTCCAAACCGAGTTGCGGTCGGTGGCGTACTGCGTGGCATGGGATCGTCGTTCGAAACTTGGTCGACAAGGCTCTGCGCGGCCTTCCCGTGTCGATGGATGGTACGCCCGGAGGGACTCGAACCCCCGACATCCTCCTTGTAAGGGAGGCGCTCTACCAACTGAGCTACGGGCGTGCGCCGCGCGGAGCGTAGCGAACTGTCGGCGGCGTGACCCGCTTCGCGTGCTACTTCGCCACGATCGGAGGCGACGGATCGACCCACGCTCGGCGGCCGACGTAGTCGACGACGTCGAACGGCAGGCCGAGTGCGCAGTGGCCGATCGACGACCCGACACTCGCGGGCCAGAACAGGAACTCGTCGGCGCCTTGTTCGCCGAGGCTGTCGCCGCAGAGCCGGCCGAGCGGCCAGCTCACCGGCAGCAGCACGATCGACACCGCACCACCGACGATGCCGCCGAGCCACGCACCCGCAGCAGCCGGCCCACGCACCCACGCCGGGCGACCGAACTCGGGCGGCGGCGAACGATCCGCGAGCGCGTCGATGGTGTCGGGGATCGCGCAGGCTCCACCGAGCGCGGCGAGAACGAACGGCGCGGCACGACGCATCATCCTGGTGATGGTAGCACCACGCCGGTCGTCCATCGCCCTCGCCTACTTGCCGGCCCGCGCGGTCTCGAGCGCGGCGGCGTCCTTGCCGACCTCGTTCTGCTTGTCGCGGGCGCGCTGCAGCGCCTTCTTCGCCGACATCGCCTCGAGCGACTTCTGCAGGCGATCCTGCACGATCGGGTCGTCCTCGCCGTGCGAGGCCACCGATTGCGCGGCGTGCTCGATCGCGCGGCTCGCGGCGTCGAAGTCCCCCTTCTCGATCCACGCCAGCGCCAGGAAGTTGCAGGCCTCGATCGTCTGCGGGCCCGGGTCGGCGCTCTCGAGCGCGCCCTGGAAGGCGACGATCGCCTCGTCGAGCCGTTCGCCGGACTGCAGCAGCCGCGCCTGCCACAGCCTCGCGTCCTGCGCACGAGAGCTCCCCGGATCGATCGCCGCGGCGCGACCGTAGGTCGTCATCGCCTCGTCGACCCGCTTCTGCCGACGC
Organism: Planctomycetes bacterium UBA2386; assembly: GCA_002343845.1. The sequence continues at coordinate 2,142 of DDSQ01000009.1, forward strand.
TGCATGTCGGCAGCACCGAGCAACCCGCGCTGCGCGAAGCGCGCGCTGTCGAGCTGCACCGCCAGCAGGTAGCCCTTCTCGGCGAGCGCCAGGCTGCCCTGCTGCCGCCACGTCTCGCCGGCAGTGAACGCCGCCTGGGCGGCGACCGCGGGCTCGGTCGCGAACTTCACGGCGATCTCGTCGAACGCCTTGGCCGCCGCCTCGAGCGCCGCGGCGCGTTCGGGCCCGCGCAGGCCGCGGACCTTGGCGCCGAGTTCCCGCCCCGCCGCGAGCGCCTCGCGACCCGCCGGGCTGACCACCGACTTCGGCTTCTCGCCGACTTCGGACTGCGCGATCGTGGGGAGGGCGAGCAGCGCGCACAGGATCCACTTCGCCGGCACGGACATCGTCGTCTTCATGGTGCTTCCTTCGTTCTTCGACCTTCAACCGTCGAGGCGGCCCGCGGTGCGGACGAACGCCTCGACTTCCCTTCGAATGCGGTGCCGTGCCCGGTGCAGGCGCGTCTTGACGCACGCCTCGGTGCGGTGGAACCGCTCCGCGAGCTCGGCGCAGCAGAAACCCTCGTGGAACAGCAGCAGCAGGCGTCGATCGGGCTCCTTCAGGCGTTCGATCGCGGCGAGCAGCCACGTTCGAACGTGTTGCCCAGGCACCCGCCGCCCGCCGATCGTCCAGTAGTCGTCGGACGGCGCTTCACGGGCCACCGCGCCGTCGACCAAGGCCTGTTCCACCTGCAGTCGCCGCTGCCCGCGCATCGCCCGCGCGCGGACACGCGTCGCGATCGTCTGCACGGCCGCCCAGAAGCGATCCCGGTGCCGGACGCCGCGCGCCCAGCGCCAGGCGGCGATCGCGACGTCCTGGACGAGGTCGTCCTTGTTGTTGCGGGTCCAGGGGTCGGAGTAGCGGCGCAGCCAGTTGCTCGCCTGGTGGTGGGCTCGTTGCCATGCGTCGTCGGGTCGTTCCATGTCCCTCGCCTCGGTGAGCGGGGAACGGTGAGCGGGGACGACTAGAGGGGAGCGGGCGACCGCGATCCCGGCCGGAATCCGCGGATCAGCCGCCGTCGCCGACGAGGTCTTCGCGTGCGACGTGGCCGGTCAGCGCGGCGATGGCACGCATGATGTGCGCGGTCGCGAGGCGCAAACGCGCGCGACGGTCACCGCCGCCGAGCGCGTCGAGTTCGGCCGGTGCGATCGGCTTGCCGAAGCGGATCGTGATCGTGCGCGGCCGCGGGAACCACGCGCCGGACGGCATCGCGGCGTACGCGCCGACGATGCCGACCGGCACCACCGGCACCGACTCCTGCAGCACCAACGACACAGCACCCGGGTTGCCGAGCATCGGCAGACCGTCTCGGCTCAACCCGCCCTCCGGGAAGATGCCGAGCGTGCGCCCCTGCTGCAGCACCGCGCGCGCCGCGCGCAGCGCTTCGCGGTTGCCGCCGCGCACGCGCACCGGGATCGCGCGATTCCAGCGGTAGAACCAGCCGAGCCCGCGCGACCGCCAGTGCACTTCGGTCATCAGGTAGACGATGCGGGCGCGGCAGACCGCGCCGAGCACCAGCGGATCGACGAACGAAGTGTGGTTCGCCGCCAGCACGCAGGCGCCGTCGGGCGGCGGCGGCCCTTCGACGCGCAGGCGAAACCACGCCCGCAGCAGCCCGCCGAACACACACCGGAACACGCGGAACAGCCGTTCGTCCGCCGGCGACGGCGGCGCGGCCAACGCCGGGCCGTCATCGCTGGCGGCGCCCGGCGCGTTCATCGGCTCAGCGCTTCGCGCGCTCGGCCCACTCGGTGCCGCCGAACTCGGCGTTGAGCACGGAGCGACACCGGCCCATCACCAGGGCGAACTCCGGGCCCTGCCACTTCTGGGCGGCGAGGATCGCGTGGTAGAGCGCCTCGGCCTGCAGGCTCGGCCAGCAGTCCCTGGTCTCGAGCCGCACGCGCAGGAACAGGAGCATCGCTTCCTTGAACTTGTCCTTCTCGCCCGGCGCCGCCTTCTCGAGCAGGATCTTGCCGATGCCGAGGTAGGCGCCGGCGCGCGAGCTCGAGTCGACGCTCTCCTTCTTGACGACGTCCTCGTAGATGCGCTGCGCGCCGTCGACGTCCTTGGTCTCGCGCAGGCTGTGCGCGAGCGCGACGTTCGCGCGGTTGGTTACGAGCGGCATGTTGCCGCCAGCCTTCTGCGCCACCGCCCGCAGCTTGGCCTGGTAGTCCTTCGGATCCTTGGCTTCCGCGAGCGCGGCGAAGAACTCGGCCTCGACGGCGAAGCCGCCCGGCCAGCCGCCGGTCAGCGCTTCCTGCGCGTACTTCTTGGCGACGGCGGCGGCGTTGCCCGCGCCCTTCGTCCCCTGGCCGCTGTAGAACTCGAACTTCTGCCGGTGGATCTCGGGCAGCAGGCCGGCCTCGGGAATGCCCTTCTGCATCTCCTCGAGCGCGCCGACGGCCTTGGCGGGCTCGTCGTTGTCGAAGAACTGCGCGCTGGCGCCGACGAACCCGAACTGCGCGAGCAGCACGTCCTTTTCGGCGAGCTTCTCGCGCGCGACGGTCAACATGAGGTCCGGGTCGCGCAGACCGCGGCGGTAGACGTCGGCGAACTTCTTGAGCTCGACGCGGGCGATCTGGTCGCTGCTGACCTGTTCGTTGGTGCTGCCCTTGGTGTAGCGCAGGCTGCGGATGTCGAACGACACGACCTTGACGCCCGTCAACACCGTGCCGTTGTGCAGCGTGACGATGTCGTCTTGGGCGGCGGCCGGGACCGCGAGCAGGGCAGCGAGCAACGTGGCGGCGGAGAGGCGGAACGTCATGGGCAGCGCGCGGCGGGAATCAGGGGAGGGGGCGGAACATCATGCCGAGGTCGGAACGACGAGACAACGGCGGTGGCGGTCTCGCGGTTCGGAGACGCCGCGGGCCGGCCGGACCGGCACATCCGGCCGTTCAGGCCTCGGCCGCGGGCAGTTCGCGCACGCCCTGCGCCCGCTTCTCCTTCTTGCGACCCTGCCACGACGCCCCGAGGTCGTGCCCCAGGCGCCGGACTGCGATCAGTTCGGCGACCACCGACACGGCGATCTCCTCGTGCGTCTTGCCGCCGAGGTAGGCCCCCATCGGCGTGCGCACCGACGCCAGGAAGTCGTCGCCGATGCCGCACTCGCGCAGGTGCTTCCACAACAACGCCTGCTTGGTCGTGCTGCCGATCATGCCGAGGAAGCGCAGGCGTTCGCCCTTCGCGAAGCGCCGGCCGAGCGCTTCGAGCACGTGCGCGTCCTCCTGGTGGCCACGCGTGACGACGATGCCGTAGCTGTTCTGGCGGATCGGCATCTGCGCCACCATCTCGGCGTACGGCGCTGCGACGGTGGCGTGCGCCTCGGGAAAGCGCGCCGCCGTCGCGAAGGTCGCGCGGTCGTCGGCGATCGTCGTGCGGAAGCCCGCGAGGGTCGCGACCTGGCACAACGCCTTGCTGACGTGGCCGGCGCCGAAGATCCAGAGAGCCGGAGTCGTGATCGGTTCCACGAAGATCGTCACCTCGCCGCCGCACATGAGACCCGAGTCGGGAGAGTCCTTCTCGGTGAGCCGGAACTGCAACGAGCGCGGCTGCTCGTCGGCCAGCACGGCCCGCGCGGCTTCGTAGACCTCGGCTTCGAGGCAGCCGCCGCCCACGGTGCCGAGGAACGTGCCGTCGCCGAGCACGAGCAGACGCATCGAGGTGCGGCCCGGCGTGCTGCCGCGGGTGCCGACGATCGTCGCCAGCGCCGCGGGCATGCCCTCGCGCCGCAGGCGCACGATCTCCTCGAAGATGTCGGCGTCGGGCTTCACGTTCGGGCGAGAGGTTAGGCGGCGAGCGGCGCGGCGGGAACCCCGGCGCCGGCGACGCCGCCCGTTCGTCCGATGCGATGGCGAGCCGCTCGATATCCTGCGCCGATGCGGACCGTGCCCCGGCGCTCGTTCTTGTTCGGTCTCGTGCTGGCGGCGACGGCGACGGCGACGGCACAGGACATCCGCGGACACGACGTCGTGTGGCGCACGCCGAGCACGAATTCGGCAGGCTCGATGCCGATCGGCAACGGCGAGGTCGGCTGCAACGTGTGGTACGAGCGCTACGCGGGGCTGCGCTTCCACGTCGCGCGCACCGACAGTTTCTCCGAAGCGTCGCGGCTGCTGAAGCTCGGCTCGGTGTGGCTGCAGGTCCTGCCGCCGCGCAGCACCGACACATTCGCGCAGCGACTCGTGCTCGAGGAGGGTCGCATCGAGATCACGCTCGGGGATGGCGCGGAGCGCGTCGTGCTGAACGTGTTCGTCGATTCGGGCAGCGACGTGGTGCACGTCACCAGCGAGAGCGAGACCGAGCACCTGCTCACCGGCACCCTGACGTCGTGGCGCACGGACCAGAAGCGCCTGCGCGGTGACGAGCTCGCGTCGAGCTGGACCATGAAGGACGCGCCCAAGGACATCGAGGTGATCGAGTCGGTCGACACCAGGGTTGAACGCCGTCTCGACGGCCTGCCCGACCACGCGATCGACGCCCGCGCGCACCTCGGCTGGTTCCACCACAACGAACACTCCGTCGTCGCGACGACCGCACAGCACCAGGGCCTGCTCGCGGCGCAGGTGCCCGACGTGCTGCGTGGGCGCACGTTCGGCCTGCTCACCGAGGCGGCGTTCGGCGCCGGCGAACGCACGACCCTGGGAGTCGTGCCGTTCGTGTTGCCCAGTGCCCGTCATCACGAACTGCGCATCGCGGCGCCGTGCCGGGTCGTCGACGACCCAGCGCAGTGGATCGAGCACGGCAAGCACCTGCTCGCCGCGACCGACAGCAAGACCGCGCGCCAACGCACCGCCGCGTGGTGGCGTTCGTTCTGGCAGCGCTCGTGGATCGTGACGGGATCGGATGGCGCGGCGCCGGTGCCGACGAACGCGCATCCGTTGCGCATCGGTGTCGACAGCAACGGCGGCAACCGCTTCGTCGGCACGATCGCACGCGTGATGGTGCAGGGCGGCCCGTTCAGCGCCGACCTGAGCGCTCTCGCGATCGAGAGCCCGTTCCGCGAACCGCTGCTGCAGGCGACCCCTGGCAAGAACCTGCCCGTCTTCGCTGCCGCGAAGTCCGACCTCGACTTCTCTGGTGGCCTGCGCGTCATCGCGACGATCACGCAGGACGACGCGCACCCGATCGGGCGCATCGTCGACAAGGTCACCGCCGGCACGGGCGACGGCTTCCTGTTCGACACCCATCCGGGCCGCGCCCTGCGCCTGATCGTCGGCGACCGCCAGCTCGTGGCGAACGACGTGCTGCAGGCGGGCAAGGAGCACGTGGTGATGGCGCAGTACGACGACCGCACCGGTCGCATGCAGCTCGCGTGCGACGGCAAGGTCGTCGCCGACAGCGCCGGCGACGACGAGCTGCCGAAGTCGCGACTCACGCAGGCGCTGGTGCTGCAGCGCTGGGTGCAGGCCTGCGGCGGCCGCGGTCAGTTCCCGATCAAGTTCAACGGCTCGATCTTCACCGTCGAGCCGGTGCACACCGGCGGCCAGCAGTGGAACGCCGACTGGCGGCGCTGGGGCGACTGCTTCTGGTGGCAGAACACCCGCCTGCCCTACTACCCGATGCTCGCGCAGGGCGACCTCGACATGCAGGCGCCGCTGTTCGCGTTCTACCGCCGCACGCTGCCGCTCGCGGCCGCGCGCGCGAAGACCTGGCACGGCGTCGACGGCGCCTACTGGCCCGAGACGATGACTCCGTTCGGCACGCACGCCAACGGCGACTACGGCTGGGTGCGCGGTGAGCATCCGGTCAGCAAGGTGCTGTGCCCGTGGTGGGAGTACGCGCGCAACCAAGGGCTCGAACTGCTGGCTCTGCTGCTCGACCGCCACGACTTCGAGCGCGACGACGCGTTCTTCACCCGCGAAGTGCTGCCGGTCGCCGAGCCGGTGCTGGCGTGGTTCGCCAACGCCTACCCACGTGCCGCCGACGGCACGCTGCGCATCACGCCAACGCAGGCGCTCGAGACGCACTGGCACGGCGTCGAGAACGACCTGCCGACGGTCGCGGGCCTGCACTGGTGCCTCGCGCGCCTGCGCCAGCAAGCGGGCCAGCTCGTGCCCGAGCCCTTGCGCGAACGATGGGCCGCGCTCGAGAAGTCCCTGCCGGCGGTCCCGACGCGCGAGGTCGACGGCGTGCGCATGCTGGCGCCGGCCGCGAAGTACGACCCGAGCCGCCAGAACGTCGAGAGCCCGGAGCTGTCCGCGGTGTTCCCGTTCCGGCTCTACGGCCTCGGCAAGCCCGACCTCGAAGTTGCGCGCGCCGCGTTCCGCACCCGGCACGACAAGCACACCAACGGCTGGCCGCAGGACGGCCAGGTGGCGGCGCTGCTCGGACTGGTCGACGACGCGTGGGCGAACGTGCTGGGCCGGCTGCAGAACAGCCATCGCGCGCACCGCTTCCCGGTGATGTGGGGTCCCAACTTCGACTGGCTGCCCGACCAGTGCCACGGCAGCAACCTGCTCGACACCGTGCAGCGCATGCTGCTGCAGTGCGACGACGGCACAATCCGCGTGCTGCCGTGCTGGCCGCGCGATCGGGACGTGTCGTTCAAGCTGCACGCGCCGATGCGCACCACGGTCGAGTGCACGCTGCGCGCGGGGAAGATCACGCGGCTCGAGGTGAGCCCTGCGTCGCGACGCGCCGACGTGGTGCTGCCGCCGGGATGGTGATCGCCGCGGCCGTCAGCCGCACACGGCGCGCACGTCGGCGAGCGTGAGGCGCTGCAGCGCCGCCGTGCCGGCGGGGCCGGCGGGCGCCTTCATCACCAGGAAGGCCTCGCGCGCCGAACAGCCGCCGCAGCGCCCGTAGCGGACCGCGGCCATCAGCTGCCGATCGCCGCACGCTTCGCAGACGCGCAGGTAGACGTAGCGGCGGCGGCGCACGATGCGGCGCCGCGGCCCGCGCACGTCGTCGATCGGGATGTCGTGCGTGATCGAGGGCTCGTGGCCGGCGAGCCGCATCAGCGCGCGCCAGTGGCGGCCATGGGCAGCGACGTTGGGCCCGAACAGGCGAAACGCGGCGATGTGCGCGGCCTCGTGCGTGAGCACCATCGCGAGCTGATCGAGCGCCTTGGCGAGCAGCGTCGGGTTGAGCTCGACGCGGCCGTTGCGGCAGAACGCCCGCCCGGCCGTCGTCGTCAGGCTGCCGTTCCAGACCACGCGCACGGCGGTGTCGCGCACGCGCCAGGCGGCGAGCAGTTCGGCGGCGCGGCGCTCGAGTTCGTCGACGGACGGCAGCGTCACGTCCGCATCGAACCGCGCGTGCGAGCCGAAGTCACGCGAGCCGGCTCAACGGCCGACCGAACCGGCGGGCGCGTCCGCTTCGCGGCGCGCGACCTCGCGCCACGCCATCGGCAGCGTCACCATGGCGAAGCCGAGCGCGAAGTACATCGCCGGCAGGACGCCCCCGAAGTGCGTCATTTCGATCACCTCGAGGAGCAACATGGTCCCGGACAGCACCAGGATCAGCCAACCCGCCGAGAACCAGAGCACGCGCCACAGCACCGGATTCGACAGCAGCGCCCACAGCCGGCCGCCGAAGCCAAGGTGGTCGCGGGCGATCGCGCGCAGCAGGTCGGCGCGCGTCGTCGCATCGAGGCCCGGATCGTTCAACGCCGTCAGCATCGCATCGAGGCGCCGCTCGCGGGCATCGCCGTCCTTCTTGCGATACGCGAACGCCATGATCACGGAGGCCGCGCAGGCCAGGCACGCCAGGAAGATCACCAGTTCACGACCGTTCATGCGTCATCTCACTGCGGCTGCCGCCGCGCTTCGAGTTCGCGCAGGGCGAACGGATAGGTGACGAGGCCGAAACCGATCACGGCCGTCAGCACGCCGCCGATCTCCATGCTCTCGAGCCCCGTCATGCTGCCGCTGATCCAGACGCCGACGCCGGTGAACAGCGCCAGCCAACCGAGGCCCAGCAAGACCGCCAGGAACCGGCTCGGGGTCGCCTGGCGAGGCGACCGGTGTCCGGTCAGCTGGTACGTCAGCGACTCGAGGGTCGGTCGATCGACGGTCGGGCTCTTCAGCGCCTCCTCGAGCAGACGGACGTTGTCGGCGCGGGCCGCCGCGCGGTGGTCGATCACCATCTTCAGCAGCACGAAGACGAAGATCGGGATCAGGATGAGGGTCAGTTCCATGGCCAGACCTCGCCGGCGGGCGCGCGCTACGGCAGGCCGGGGAGTCTATTCGGAAAGTCCGCCCGGCGCCGCTTACGGCATCGGCGGCAGGCCGAGCATGGCGAGCAGTTCGCCGGGGTCACCCCCCCAGACCAGGTCGGCGTCGTCGATGCGGCAGCGCTCGTTTCGCCGCCATGCGAACGGCCAGCCGAGCGCGCGGGCAGCCTCGTGGTCGGGTTCGCGGTCGCCGACCATCACCACGCGGTCGGCCTTCGCAGCGGCCCGCGCCAGGGCCAGCATGTCGGTCTTCGTCTGCACGCCGGGGCTGTCGAGGCAGAACTGCCAATCGGTGAGGGCCGCGAGCCCCTGGCCGTGCTGCATCGCGCCCATGTAGGTGCGACGGCAGTTGCTGGCGATCGCGACCTTGATGCCGCTCCGCCGCAGGTGCGTCAGCATCGGCCGGACGCCGGCGAACAGGTAGTCGACGCCGCGGCTCACTTCCTCGACCTCCATCGGCAGCACGACGGCGCGCAGGTCCTGCCAGCGATGCTTGTGTTCGTGCGGCAGGAACGGCGCCCAGACGCCGGCATCCTTCATGCCGACGACCGCCTCGGCGGTTGCATCGTCGGGCATGGGGATCGCGATGCCGTTCTGCGCGGCGAAGCGCTGCAGGCCGGCGCGGAGGATCGGCGACCACCAACGGAACGTGTCGTGCAGCGTGCCATCGACGTCGAACACGACGAGGTCCGGCGGCAGATGCGCGCGCAACAGCCGTTGTCGTGCGTCGACGGTCACAGGTAGCGCACCTGCAGCACACCCATCACGTGCAGCTCGTCGACGAGGCGGTTCATCGCGGCCTGCACGCGTTCGGCGACTTCGGGCGACATGGTCTTCTCGACTGGCAGCAGGCGCGCGACGAAGCGGTGGCGGCGCGCCTCGAGGTCGAGGGCCCGCGTGCGCCACCGCAACTTCAGGACGACGAGATCGAGCGGCTGCCGTTCGCCCTCGTAGACGCCGAAACCGTCGTCGCCGACGAACACCTCGGCGAGGCCGGCAGACTGGTCGAACTCGCGCACCGCCGGATGGCCGATCTCGCACGACGCGAGCAGCGCCGCGATCGCGACGACACGGATGCTCGCCGTCGTGCGGATCATCGCGCCGCGATCCCCTGCACTTCGATGCGCGCCAGTGGATCGAACAGCGACACCACCTCGAACATCGCCATGCCCGGGTAGTGCTTGCCGCAGTGCTTCTTCCACACCTGGCCGAACGCCTTGCGCGCGGCGGCGTAGTCGTCGCGGCTGGTGACGTAGAAGTTGAGCTGCACGACGTCGGCGAACGCCATGCCGGCGTCGCGCAGGATCGTGCCGATGTTCGCGAGCGCCTGGTCGAGCTGGCCGACGAGGTCGCCAGGGTGCGCGACGCGCCCCTGCCGGTCGTAGCCACACTGGCCGGCGAGGTAGAGCGTGCGCGCTTCGCCGTGTTCGACCAGCCAACCGTGGGCGAAGCCGACGGGCGGCGCGAGTTCGGCAGGATTGATCGCGCGTTTGCTCATGGCGAAGGTGGTAGTTCGCGCAGGATCGCGCGCACCGGGCTGCTGTCGCCGTTCACGATGCGCAGCGGCAGCGCGATCAGTTCGTAGTCCCCCGGCGGCACCGCGCGCAAGTCGATGTTCTCGAGGATCGCGACGCCGCCGACGTGCAACGCGTGGTGCCCGTGCAGGTGCTTGCAGTCGGCGTGGTCGATGCTCGGGGTGTCGATGCCGACGAGGCGGATGCCGGCGGCGACGAGCACCTTCGCGGCGTCGGGGCCGAGCGAGGGGAACGCCGGATCCCAGCGCCGGTGGTCGTGCTCGGCGCGCGTGCGGAACAGGATGCGCTCGACACCCGCGAGCAGTGCCGGCGTCAGCGCCGCCGCGGGGATCACCGGCGGCGCCCCCACCGCGCGCACGTCGACGACGCGACAACGACCGAGGTAGGCGCCGAGATCGACGCTGGCGATGTCGGCCCCGGCGAGATCGAAGTGCAGCGGCGCGTCGGTGTGCGTGCCGACGTGCACCGACATGCGGATCGTGCTGACGTTGCACGATGCACCGCGCTCCTGCCGCGCGACCCATTCCTGCGTGAACGGCGAGTCACCGGGGAACGTCGCCGACTGCGGCTCGATCGGTTCGCTGATGTCCCAGATGCGCATGGTCAACCCGGCTTCTTCGCCAGCGCCTTGAACGGCTCGTGTTCGCCGCGGTCGAGGATCTCGCGGATCGCCCGCACGCAGGCCACCACCTCGGCGTCGGTGTTGTAGAAGTGCGGCGCGACCCGCAGACCGGCATCGGGCCGGAAGTCGACGACGATCTCGCGCGCCGACAGCGCCTGGCACACCGCGTAGCCGTCCGGAACGTCGAGCGCCACGTGACCGCCGCGACGCGCGCCGTCCTGCGGCGAACGGATCGCGAGCCCCGCGGCGCGGGCCTCGTCGACCAGCAGCTTCGTCTGCCGGCGGCTCTTCTCGCGGATCGCCGGAACCGTGGCCTCGGCGACGGTCGCGATCCCCTCCTGGCCCGCACACAACGCGGGGACGTTCGGCGTGCCGGTGTGGAAGCGGCCGCCATCGTCGCGGTAGTCCTGGCCCGCGGGCGAGAACAGGAACGGCTGCTTGTGCGCCGCCCAGCCCGTGAATCGCGGCCGCAGCCGTCGCACTTCGTCGGGATGCACCCACAAGAAGCAGTTGCCGGGGCCGCCGCACAGCCACTTCAGTGCGCCCCCGACGATCGCGTGCACGCCGAGCGCGTTCGCATCGAGCGGCACGATGCCGGCCGAATGGAACACGTCGAGCACGACGAACGCGCCGTGCTTGCGCGCCTTCTGCACGATCGGCGCGACATCGACGATCGCGCTGCTGCGGAACATCACGTGGTCGATCGCGACCAGCAGCGTCTCGTCGTCGATCGCGGCCGCGACCTGTTCACCGTCGGTCGAGATGCCGTCGCTCGCCGCCGGCACGCGCACCAGCCGCGCACCGAGCGCCGCCTGCGCTTCGTAGATGTACTGGTCGCTGGGAAAGTTGCGGTCCGCGTAGACGACCTTGTTGCGGCGGCCGTCGAAGCGGAAGCACGACAGGATCATCTCCTGCGCGACCGCGATGTTCTGGTGCATCGACACGCTGCCCTTGGTCGCGCCGAGGATGCCGGCGATGCGATCGGCGACTTCTTCCTGCAGCGTCCACCAGCCGTCGCCCCACGACCGCACGCCGCGCGTGTCCCACTGGTCGAGGAAGCGCTGCACGCTCGCGCGCGCCGCAGACGGCATCGCGCCGAGCGAGTTGGAGATCAGGTAGTTGGCGCGCGACGTGATCGGGAAACGATCGCGGAACGCGAGCAGGGGGTCCGTTGCAGGCATGCGAGGAACGGCCCGCAGGTTACGGAGCCCGAGCGTCTGGCGCACGCGTGCCGCTACGCCGGCTTGGCCAGGATCTCGCGACGAACGGCGGCCACGAGCTGGGCTGCGGCACCTCGTTGTTCCGCTGCAACGATGTGCGCCTCGGCCTCGACGCGCCGCCCGAGCAGCGCGCACGCCTGCGCGAGGTGAAGCAGCGGCGCCGCATCGTTCGGCGCCAGCGCATGCGCGCGCTGCAGTTGCCCGTGGCCATCGGCGACGCGGCCCGTCTCGACCAGCAGGATGCCCAGCCGGTTGTGCGCGTCCGCCGACGTGTCGTCCAGACGCAGCGCGCGTCGCAGCAGTCGTTCGGCTCGCCGCAGCCGGCCACGCTTGTGCTCGACGAGCCCGAGCAGATACCACGACTCCGCCGCTCCGGCCGCCACCTTCGCGAGCGTGCGCGCCGCCGACGAGGCGTCCGCGAGGTCGCTGCGGGCGATCGCCTGCTCGACGCGCTGCATGCCGGTCCACAGCCCCGACACTCCGGTCAGCCGCGCGAACCGCCTCGCTTGCACGGCGACGACGGGCGACAGCCCGAGCTGCAACGCCTGCGCGAACGCCGTGTGGGCGCGGCCGACGTCGTCGAGCAGCATGCACGCGCGCCCGAACTCGAAGTGCAGCATCGCGTTCGTCGGTTCCTTCTGCAGCGCCTTGCCGACGATCGCGCACGCCAGCGACGGTTGGTCCTCCTCGATCAGGAACGACGCCACCAGCCGCGCCACGGCGACCGGCAGGTCGTCCATCCCGACGAGTTCGCGAACCAGCGCGCCGCGCGCTTCCCGGTCTTCGGTGCGGTCGCACGCCGCCGCGAGTTGCGCCAACGCCGCCGGGCTCGCGACGCCCAGCCGCCGCGCATTCTCGACCACGGCGCGCACGTCGTCGTAGCGCCCGAGCTTGAAGGCTTGGGCCGCCGCCCGCTCGACGAGTTCGGGGCGCTCGGGCCGCTGCGTCGCCGCCCGGCAGGCGACCGTCGCCGCGGTCGCGGCATCGCCAGCCGCCAGCAGCAACGCGTCGAGCCGTTCCAGGCGTTCCACGGCCGAGACCAGCGCGGCCAGCGGCGCCAACACCGCCGCACACTCCTCGCGGCGCTCCCCGCGGCGCAGCAGGTGCGCGACGAAGTCGAACACCAGGTCCTGGACGTCGACGTCGGCGGCGGCGAGCGCCGTGCAGCGACGCGCCGCGCGCAGCGGATCACCCGCGGTCTCCGGCAGGTTCGCTTCGCGGCGCAGCAGTTCGTCCTTGAGCACGAGGTACCAGCCGAGCGTCTCGCCTTGCAGCCGGGTCACCGGTTGTGGTCGGCCTTCCCACCCGAGCTGGTCGGCGATCTCGAATTCGAGCCGCGGCAGCACCGCGAGCGGCGTGCGCGGATCGAACGGCACGTCGATCGTCATGCGCACGTTCCGCGACGCGGCGTCGATCAGGCGCCAGTGCAGCGTCGAACCGCGCACGATGCCGTCGACCAGGAGCGACACGTCGGACTGCTTGTGCACCGACGCGAGCACGCCCGGTTCGAGCAGTGACGACGGCCGCAGGAAGTCGCGCTTGCCCTCGAGCAGGCCGAGGAACGGAAAGAACCGCGCGCCACGATCGACGACGGCGTTGAGCCGGGCGACGAGCAGCCGTGGCAGTTGCCGCGCCAGCACTTCGTACGGCGCCGCGCCCGGCACGGGCACGAGACCGTCGGCGACGGCGAAGGCGAACACCACGGGGCCGGACATGTGCGGCGTCTATCGAGCGCCGGGGCGGCGGCACCGCTGGCGACCGGCTGGCCTCGGTGGCATCGCGCCGTCAGGGAACGGGCCGCGGCGGCGGCACCGGCGTCGCGCGAGGATCTGCGCCGTCGGCGTCGCGCAGCGTGACGACGACTTCGTGCGGGGCGCCGTTCCGGCCGGCGACGAGGCGCCAGACGCGCGAGCCGATCGCCGTGGCGAGGGCCCCACGGTCCGCGCCATGCGCCGCGCGGGCATGCACGCACAGGCGGGTGCGATCGCCCTCCGTCTCGGTGAACAGGCCGACGTTGCCGACCAGCGAAGCGCCGAACTCCGCGGCGAGCATGGCCCCGGACACGGCTGGCGTTCGGCCCGGTGGCCGATGCTCGGACAGCCGTCGCATCGACGCGGCCAGAGCGAGGCAGCCTGCCAGGCCCACGCCGAAGATCACCAGCAGCGACGCGCGCATGCCGCCCTTTCGGCCACGGGACGGCCAGAACGGGAGCCGGGGAGGGACACGGCGCAGCGCCACCCGGGGCGCGATGCGAACAAGAATCCCGCCCCCAGGCATTGCCTTGCACGCAGCAGTCGGTATGCATCGGCGACGCCCTCCCAGGGGCGTCCCTCCGAACCCGATCGCCATGGGCAAAATCGTCAGGTGCCGCGAGTGCGGCAAGGTCTACCGCGAGCTCGACGAACTCGAGGACCTGCGCGACAACGACAGCGTCTGCCTGGTGTGCAACAACACCATCGAAGTGCCCGATTGGGACCGGGTTCTCGCTTCCTACGAAGACGAGGACGCCGAGGGCGGCGAGGACGACGACGACTGGGAAGACGAGGACGAGGAGCAGGAAGCGGACGCCGACTCCGAGGAAGCGGGCGCCAGCGCCGAGTTCGACGAGGTCGACGACGGCAAGGACGATGAGGACGACGACGAAGACGACGACGACGAGGACGAGGACGACGAGGATGAAGACGAGGACGAGGACGAAGACGAGGACGACGAGAAGTAGCTGAGCGAGCTGCTCCGCTCGCGCGCGACCGCGACACCACCCGATCGCGCTGCACGCGCGCCAACTTGTCAGCCCAGGCGCCGCGAACGCCTGCCAATCTGGCCGCGAAAGACCGTCTCAGGCCCCCTGCTGATCCGCCAGTCAGGACGTAGGTTGTTCTCAGGAAGACGGTTGCAGCGGACCGACCCCACGGGCACAGGCGTTGCGTTGCGCGCGCCCTTTCTCCCCGCCCATTCCCACAATGCCCCAGAGCTTCCGAGTGCTGCTCGTCGAAGACGATGACTCCCTGAGGAGCTGCCTCTCGGAGTTCCTGGGCAACCAGGGCTGGGAAGTCGGGGCAGCAGGCACCGCGGCGGAAGCGCTGCACATGATCCGCAGGCAGCGGTTCGACTTCTCGCTCGTCGACTTCCACCTGCCGGGCATGACCGGGCTCGAGCTGTTCCAGCAGATGGCCGCGCTCCGCCCCCTGCCCGCGATCCTGATGTCGGGCCTCGCGTCACTCGAAGAGGCCGCCGCCGCCCAGCACGCCGGCTTCTTCACGTTCCTGCGCAAGCCGCTCGACCTCCTCAGGCTGCGGGCGTCGCTGCAGCTGCTGATCCAGACGCACTTCGGCGGTCCACTCGCGCCCACTGCCGCGCACCGGCCGCCGTCCAAGCCCTCCCCGCCGTCGCGACCGGGCCGCTGAAGCGCCCGCCCCCACGACGACTCTCCCTTTCGAAACCACTCCCCGTTCGAGAACTGCACATGTCGAAGACCAAGACCATGACCGTGACTCCCCTCGGCGACCGCGTGCTCGTGAAGCGCGTCGCTGCCGACGACAAGACCAAGGGCGGCATCATCCTCCCGGACACCGCGAAGGAGAAGCCGCGCGAGGGCATCGTCGTCGCCGTCGGCAACGGCAAGCTGCTCGACACCGGCAAGCGGCAGGAGATGTCGGTCAAGAAGAACGACCGCGTGCTGTTCTCTTCCTACGCCGGCTCCGAGATCAAGATGGACGGCGACGAGATGCTGATCCTCGGCGAGGACGAGATCCTCGCGGTGATCGAGAACTGATCGCGCTGCCCACACCCCGAACCCCACACCGAGAACAATCCCATGGCAGTCAAGAAGATCGCATACGACCAGGAAGCGCGTGAGCGCATGCGCGACGGCGTCAAGCAGCTCGCCCGCGCCGTCAAGGTCACGCTCGGCCCGCGCGGCCGCAACGTCATCATCGAGAAGTCGTTCGGCAGCCCGACGGTCACCAAGGACGGCGTCACCGTCGCCAAGGAGATCGAGCTCGCCGGCAAGTACGAGAACCTCGGCGCGCAGCTGGTGAAGGAAGTCGCCTCGAAGACGTCGGACGTCGCCGGCGACGGCACCACGACGGCGACCGTTCTCGCCGAAGCCATCTTCGAAGAGGGCATCAAGAACGTCACCGCCGGCGCCAACCCGGTCGCGATCAAGCGCGGCATCGAGAAGGCGGTCGCCAAGGTCGTCGAGTCGATCAAGAACGTGAAGATCGACGTCAAGGGCAAGAAGGAGATCGCGCAGGTCGGCTCGATCGCCGCGAACAACGACGAGGAGATCGGCAACATCCTCGCGGACGCCATGGAGCGCGTCGGCAAGGACGGCGTCATCACGGTCGAAGAGGGCAAGAGCCTCACGACCGAGGTGAAGTGGGTCGAGGGCATGCAGTTCGACAAGGGCTACGTGTCCCCGCACTTCGTCACCAACCAGGACAAGATGGAGGCGGTCCTCGAGAACCCCTTCATCCTGATCCACGAGAAGAAGATCTCGACGATCAAGGACATGCTGCCGCTGCTCGAGAAGATCGCGCAGAGCGGGCGTCCGCTGCTGATCGTCGCCGAGGACATCGAGGGCGAAGCGCTGGCGACGCTGGTCGTCAACAAGCTCCGCGGCGTGTTCAAGTGCTGCGCGGTGAAGGCGCCTGGCTTCGGCGACCGCAGGAAGGCGATGCTCGAGGACCTCGGCATCGTCACCGGCGGCAAGGCGATCTTCGAAGACCTCGGCATCAACCTCGAGTCGGTCACCACGGGTGAGCTCGGCAGCGCCAAGAAGGTCGTCGTCGGCAAGGACGACTGCACGATCATCGAGGGCGCGGGCAAGCCGAAGGAGGCGCAGTCGCGCATGGAGCAGATCCGCGCCGAGATCTCGCGCACGACGTCGGACTACGACCGTGAGAAGCTGCAGGAGCGGCTGGCGAAGATCGCCGGCGGCGTCGCGCAGATCATGGTCGGGGCCGCGACCGAGGCCGAGATGAAGNNCGAGGACGCGCTGCACGCCACGCGCGCAGCGGTCGCCGAGGGCATCGTCGCCGGCGGCGGCGTCGCGCTGGTGCGCGCTGCCAAGGCGCTCGACGGCATGAACCTGGCCGGCGACGAGCGGATCGGCGCCGACATCGTGCGCCGCGCGCTCGAGTCGCCGATGCGCCAGATCGCCGCGAACGCCGGCGTCGACGGCTCGATCGTGATCCAGACGGTGCGCTCCAACAAGAGCGAGACGTTCGGCTACAACGCCGCGACCGACGTCTACGAGGACATGGTCAAGGCCGGCGTCGTCGACCCGGCGAAGGTCACCTGCGCTGCACTGCAGAACGCGGCGTCGGTCGCGACCCTGCTGCTGACGACCGAGGCGCTGATCAGCTCGGTGCCCGAGAAGAAGCCCGCCGGCGGCGGCCACGACCATGACCACGGTGGTGGCATGGGCGGAATGGGTGGCATGGGCGGAATGGGCGGCATGGGCGGCNNGCGACGGAGCCCACGGATCCTGGGTGAGGAGGATCGCCAATGCCGCTCCGCCGTCTCGTCGCCTTCGTCGCCACGTCGCTCGTCGCGAGCGCGGTCGCGCAGACCCCGGTGCTGCGGGACGCACACCGCCTGATCCCGCACTACGTCCCCGATGTGCGCTCATACGCCACCGCGGACGTCAACGGCGATGGGCATCAGGATCTCGTGGTAACGGGGTACGGCGTGGCGGTCCTTCTCGGCTCCGCCGAAGGCGTGTTCCGAGACCGGCCGGACGCCTTCCCGAAGATCGACGAGGTCGTCCAAGCGACCGCGTTCGCCGACCTCGATGGCGACGGCGACCTGGACTGCGCGTGCGCGTGCAGTCCAGGGACGTATTACGGGCAGCAGGGCTACGACCGCGTGTTGTTCAACGACGGCACGGGGAAGTTCTCGCACTCGCCGCATGGCCCCATCTCGCTTCTCTGGAGCCACGACACCTCGATCGCTGCCGGAGACATCGACGGTGATGGTGATGCGGACCTGCTGATCGGCAGCCCGCCACCGGCCTACGGCGCCACCACCAGACTCTATCTCAACAACGGCGCCGGTCAGTTCACCCTGGACTCCTCGAGGCTGCCGCACCAGTCGGGCGGCACGAACGTGATCGTGATGTTCGATCAGGACGGCGACGGGGATCTGGACGTCTACTTCGGAAACAAGTGGGGCCCGACCGGGATCCTGCAACCATCGGTCGGCGATCAGCTCTTTCGCAACAACGGGACCGGTTTCTTCACGCAGGCTCCACTGCTCTCGTACGCCGGCAACAACACGCTCGACGTCTACGCGCGTGACTTCGACGGCGACGGCGACGTCGACATCATGGCGCGACAGGTGTCGACCAGCGGAGTGCCCGTGTTCCACTACTACCGGAACGACGCCGGCGTGTACACCGACTTCGTGCCCGTGCTGCCGCCCGGCACCACGAATGTCCTGCAGTCGCTGGTAGGTGACTGGAACGCCGATGGCATGCTCGACTTCGCGGTCCGCGTCACCGCCGGGGCCCTGTTCATGGTGCAGACAACCCCAGGCCACTTCACGCACAGCACCTTGCCGCCGCTGGTCACCGGCGATCGACACCTGTTCGCGCACGATTTCGAAGGTGATGGCGACTCCGACATCCTCGCATCGACGCCATCGTTCATCGGATCGTGGCCATGGCCATGCCCATCAACCGCGACCTGGTTCCGCAACCTCGGCACTGCCTGGAACCTCCCGCCTGTAGAGCCGCTACCACCAGGTCCGTCGGGTAGCTGGTTCCAGCTGCACGACTTCGACCGCGACGGGCATCTCGACTTCCTTGGCTCGCCGCACGGACGCCCGGGGTCGATCTGGCGTGGGGACTCTTCCGGCAGACTCACCGCCGTTCCCGCGTCGCAACTCGGTGACTTCGCGACCGCGATTTCGAGCTGGAGTGGCACTCTGCTGTTCGGCGATCTCGACGGTGATGGGGACACGGACATCGTGTGCACGAGCCGCCAGGAACCGTACACGTCGGTGCCTACATCTCGTCTGTACTGGAACACCCCGAGCGGCTTGTCGGTGTCGGTTCTCCCATGGCACGCCGAACAGGGAGCGGTCGGAGACATCGACGGCGACAACGACCTCGATGTGGTGCTGTTCGGTTTCAACACGCGCATCGTGATGAAGAACAACGGGAGCGGCGTCTTCACGACCAGCACGGTGACCGTTCTCAACTCCTATGTCTCACGTCGGGTCATCCTCGCCGACTTCGACGGCGACACGGATCTCGACGTCGGCGTCGTCTCGAACGGCTACCTCGCGAACGATGGCACCGGCACGTTCACGCTGACGCCGATCCCGGCGTTGTCCGGCTCTACGATCGTCATCCCCGTGGATGTCGATGGCGACGGGGACCTCGACATCGTCGACGACGGAACGCCCAATGTTTCTCGAAGCGTGCTTCGCAACAACGGCGCCGGCGGCTTCATCGCCACGCCGATGCAGCACATTCCGGGATCGTCCCTCGTGCTCGGTGCGGCTGATCTCGACAACGACGGCCTGCCCGAGCTGATCGAGAACGTCCCCTTGCCGAACGGGAGCGCAGAGCCCCGGATCCTGCACAACCTGGGCAACGGCGCCTTCAAGCCTCTGCGCAACTCGTTCGGGGACTGGCTGAATCTCGGGATCTTCGAATCCGGTGACATCGACGGCGACGGCGATCTCGACGTGTTCACGGGAACACTCGCCCTACGCAACCAGCACCATCAGGTCGAGAGGCTCGGATGGCCCATCGTCGGATGCCCGCTGCGCATCGGAGTGTCGGGCCGTGCGTGCGATTCCTACACGCTCGGCGTCGCTCTCACGCTGGCTCCGACCCCTCTCGTGCTGCCCGGCATCGGCAGGCTGTGGCTCGATCCCGCTTCGATCTTCGTCGTCGCGAATGGCAACTACGGCCCTGATGGCCAGGGCATGTTCGTGGCCGCGGTCCCCAACGACCCCCAGTTGATCGGGCTGACGCTCTACTGGCAGGCGCTCTCGGCCGGCAGCCAGCTCCATCTGAGCAACCTCGAGACCACGACGCTGGCGCCGCGCTGACCCGGCGCGAATCCATGAGTGACGACGCAAGGCGCGAACGCAACACGCTCGAGGCATGGCTCCCCGGCGCCTCGATGCTCTGCCTGGCCAGCCCGGCATGAGCTTCGAGTGCCGCAACGGCTGTGGCGCCTGCTGCATCGCGCCGTCGATCACGACCCCGTTCTTCGGCATGCCGAACGGCAAGCGCGCCGGGGAACGCTGCGTGCACCTCGACGAGGCGAACGCGTGCCGGCTGTTCGGGCGCCCCGAGCGGCCGCGCTTCTGCATCGACCTGCGCGCGGAGCCGTCGATGTGCGGCGCCAACGCTGCCGAGGCGATGGCGATCCTCGACGACCTCGAACGCCGCACCGGCGTGCAGCTCGACTAGCGGCCGACGCCGGGTGGCAGGCCGCTGCGCGACAGGCTGTCGAGCAGGCGCGCCGCGGTCTCGCCGAAGCCCGCGGCCTTCGCCTTCGCCTGCAGCGCCTCGGCGCGCGCCTTGCGTTCTTCCTTGGCGCCAGACCCGGCGAGATCGCACAGCTCCTCGACGACTTCGACCACCGCCGGCAACTCCTTCGCCGCGACGACGCGCCGTGCCGTCTCCTTCTGCACGTTGCTGCAGGCGATCTTCACCTTGCCGTCGGCGGCGGTGACCGTGCCGGTCGTACTCACCTCGCTGCAGTTGCCCTTGGCGTCGATCGTGTACTCGCGTCGCAGCGCGACCACCAACGCGTCGACCGGCTCGACGCTGCTGGCGCCGAGCTTCGGCATCTCGCCTTGCGCCATCGCCACCATGCCGGCGATTCCGGCGAGCTTCACCATCACCGGGTCCTTGCTGTCCAGTTCGGCGACGAGCACGGGCACCGTCTTCTTGCCGTCCTTCCTGGTCTCCCACTTGATCTTGAACGGCAACTCGCGCGGTTCGCCGGCGACCGGCGCCAGCATCGCGCAGGCCACCGCCTTCTTCGCCTTCCACTGCGCGGTGCTCAGCGGCGGGAACGGAAACGCCGCCCGCGTCGACGTGAACGCGCTGGCAGTGCCCTCGGGCGACAGGGCCCCGGTCGCAGCGTCGAGCGTGAAGACCTGCGCGCGCACGATCGCCGTCTCGAACGACTCCTTCGGCAGCTGTTCTTCGAGGATCGCGACGCGCGGCGCGCCGGTGGCGTCCAGGCCGAGCGCGATCATGCGCACCGCGACGCGCCCTGCACCGCCGGAGCCGGTGCCAGCACCGTCGGTGGTCTTGTTCTCGTCCAGGACGGCGTAGGTGACGTCGGTTCCCGGTGCGAGGTTCATCCACGCGGCTGCCGGCTTCGCCTGCGCGAGCGCGAGCGGCGACACCACGACGAGGAGCGCTACCCAACGAGGAGCCACCATGCTCGAAGGCTAGCGACCAGCCCGCAGATTGCGCGGCCGCTCGGCATCACATGAAGATGGCGAGGCCGGCGAGGCACAACCAGAGAAGCTCGAGGTGAACGTCAGCACTCACCGTCAACTCGGACACCAGCCAACCGTCGCGCGATGTCGTCGATGGAGGAACCGCCAACGCGAACATCTCCAGAAACCCCTCCGGAAGTTGTTCCCGGTGGAACAGCATGATCCGCCTACCGCACCCCGCGACAACCGTTGTCTCCCGCGGAATGAGGCGTCCCCAGAACCTCAGTTCATCGCCAGGTCGGAAGAGCAGACACGCCACCGCATCTGCGTCCCGCGGGATCAGCCTCACGGCGGCGAACGGCCGTATCAGGGTCGAGAGTTCGCCAGGGCGTCCGAGCGCGCGGGCGAGCAACTCACGATCGTGGGACCAGACGATGAAGCGCTCCTCGACGTGGGCGACGAACGTGTGGATCACCGCCCCATCCCGACGCACCGTGCGGTCGCGCCAGATCGCCGTCTGCCCGATCGGCTGATCCGGTTCTCCAACCGGCGGCTCGCCGCGCAACCCCTCGTGTCCTCGATCCGTGACCCAGATGCCGCGGAACGGGCCGACGCCGACCCCACCCGGTGACTCGAAGTCACTGCCACACCAAGCAGCACGATCGATCCTTGCAGGACCGCCGTCATCGGGCACGCGTTCGAGCCGGCCGAAAGCCACGCTCTGGAACCCGGGAAGCAAGAAGCGGGCAGCGTCCGCGTACGGCAGGAGTGCTGGCGGAACGGGAGCAGGAGCGGTCGCGCAACCAGCGAGTGCGATCGAGCAGAGCCACGAGAGTCGGAACAAGCGCTGCACGAAGTCACCGGCTCGCGTTCGCGAGCAACCGCAGGCAGAGCTCCTTCACGTCGGTCGCCGCGATGCGGTCGCGCGCGAGCGTGCGGTCGCTGCACAGCAGCACCGGCCCCGCCGCGTCGTCGCCGTAGAGCCGCCCGTGCGAGCCGCGCACCATCGACGGATCGGTCGGGATCACGTCCATCAGGTAGCGGAAGCCGAGCAGCTTCTTGGCGAGGTTCTTCGCGACGCGCAGCTTCGGGAACGTGATCCTCGGGTCGACGAACAGCTCGGCCGGGTCGTAGCCGGGCTTCCGGTGGATGTCGACCGTCGGCGCGAAGTCGGGGCGGCGCGCCTCGTCGAGCCAGTAGTTGTAGGCGAACCAGCAACCGGCCTCGGCGATGCACACCAGCTCGCCGCTGCGTTCGTGGTCGATGCCGAGCTCGCGCTGCTGCGCGCGATCGAGCACGCGGGCGACGCCCGGTGTCTTCGCCAGCAGCGTGCGCACCGGCTCGAGGTCCGCGGCGTCGCGAACGTGCACGTGCGCACACTGGTGGTCGACGACCGCGAACGCGCGGCAGGCGCCGCAGTCGAGCAGCTGGCCGTGGCTCGTCTCCTGCACGCGCAAGAAGCCCTTCTCGTGCAGCAGCCGGTTCAGGAACACCGCGCGCTCCGCCTTCTCGATGCCGTACTCCGACAGCACCACGACATGCGCCTGCTTGCTGCGCGCCGCCTCGATCAGGCGCAGGCACTGCGCATCGAGATCGCGCACCGCCTGCACGCTGCGTGGATCGTCGGGCCCCCAGCGCTGATGGTCGTAGTCGAGGTGCGGCAGGTAGACGAGCTGCAGATCCGGGTCGTGCCGCGCGACCACCGCCAGCGCGGCGTCGGTGATCCAACGCGTGCTGGCGATGCCCGCCTTCGGCCCCCAGAAGTCGAACAACGGGAACGGCCCGAGCTGCTGCTGCAGCTCGACCTGCAGGCCGGGCGGCTCGCTGTAGAGGCCCGGCCGCTTGAGTCCGTTCGCGTGGTACTCCGGCCGCGGCGTCACCGACCAGTCGACGGCCGGCGCGTACATGTTCCACCACCAGAACAGCTTGCTGGTGCGCGTGCCGAAGCGTGCGCGCGCCGCCTCGTAGAGCTTCTCGCCGCGCACGAGCTGGTTCTGCTGCCGCCAGAACATCACCTGCGCCAGGTCGCGGAAGTACCAGCCGTTGCCGACGGCGCCGTGGTCGCGCGGCAGGAGCCCGGTGAGCAGCGTCGCCTGCACGCTGCACGTGACCGCCGGAAACACCGTGTCGAGCGGCGCCGTGAAGCCGTGTTGGCCGAGGCCGCGCAGGACCGGCGCGTGCTGCAGGTCCTTCGGACGGAGGCCGACCGCGAGAACGACGAGCAGCTTCACGCGCGCAGTGTGCCGAGCTGATCGTCGCTACGCTACGGCGATGCCCGAGCCCTCGCGGTTCATGCAGCAGGCGCTGCAACTCGCCGTCGATTCCGTCGCCGCGGGCGGCGGCCCGTTCGGCGCCGTCGTCGTGCGCGAAGGCCGGGTGCTCGCGACGGGTCACAACCGCGTCGTGCTCGACCGCGATCCGACCGCGCATGCCGAAGTGCAGGCCCTGCGGGCCGCTGCGCGCGCGCTCGGCAGCCACGTGCTCACCGGCTGCGAAGTGTTCACGTCGTGCGAACCGTGCCCGATGTGCCTTGGTGCCCTGCACTGGGCCCGCGTCGCCCGCGTCTGGTTCGCGGCGTCGCGCCACGATGCCGCCGCCGCCGGCTTCGACGACGCGACGCTCTACGCCGAGATCGGTCGGCCGCTCGCCGCACGCGCGCTGCCGATCGCGCCGCTGCTGCCCGAGCGCGGCGGCGAGCCGTTCGCCGCCTGGCGCGCATTCTCGGCACGCACGCCGTACTGACCGTCGCTACGCGAGCGCGAGCGGTCTCGTGCTGTCGGCGAACCGCTCCTCGCGCGCGCCGAACGCACCGAGCAGCGCGAGATACAGGTTCGCCATCGGCGTCTCACGGCCGAGGTCCACGTGCCGACCGCCCACGCAAGCACCGCCGAGCCCGCCGCAGAACAGCACCGGCAGGTTGTCGTGGTTGTGGCGGTTGCCGTCACCGAGACCCGAGCCGTAGACGATGCCCGCGGCGTCGAGCAAGGTGCCGCTGCCGTCGCGGCTCGTCGCCAGCCGCTGCAGGAAGGTCGCGAAGCGCTCGACGTGGAAGCGGTTGATCGCGCGGATGCCCGCGAGTTTGCCGGCATCGCCGCCATGGTGGCTGAGATCGTGGTGGCCGTCGGGCACGCCGAGGAAGCGGTAGCTGCGGTTGCTGCCGGCGTTGCCCAGCATCAACGTCGCGACGCGGGTGAGGTCGGCCGCGAACGCGAGCGCGATCAGTTCGTACATCAGATCGACGCGCTGCGCGTACGACGCGCCGTCGTCCAGCAGGCCGGCCGGAACGGGAGGTGCCGGCTCCTCGCGCACCTGCTGCAGGCGTTGCTCGATCTCACGCACCGAGGTCAGGTACTCGTCGAGCTTGCCGCGGTCGGCGGCGCCGAGCTTGCCGGCCAGCGCTTTGCCATCGGCGAGCGCCGCGTCGAGCACGCTGCGATCGCCAGCCCGCTGGCGCGCGCGTTCACTGGCATCCTGCGCCGCGTTCGGATCGCCGAACAGCCGCGCGAACACCGACCGGGGATCGGTTTCCTTGGCGACCGGCGTCGACGGCGTGCGCCAGGCGATGTTGTTGCTGTAGGCGCACGAGTAGCCGGAGTCGCAGATGCCGGCCGCGGCACCACGTTCGAGGCCGAGTTCCAGCGACGCGAACTGCACCGCGCCGCCGACCTGCGCGGCCAGCACCTGGTCGACCGAGACTCCCGTCTGGATGTCGGCCCCGCCGGTCTTCTTGGGGTGCGCGCAGGTCAGGAACGAGGCACCGGCGCGCGCATGGTCGCCGGGACCGTCGCCGTGCGCGCGACCGCCGTCGATCGCCAGTCCCGAGAACACCGTCACGTGCTTCCGCACCGGCACGAGCGGTTCCAGCAGGAACGGCAGCTCGAAGTCGCGGCCCGACTTCGCCGGCTTCCACTCGTCCATCTTCATGCCGTTCGGCGCGAACACGAACAGCGCCCGCCGCACCGCGGGCTGCCCGCGCGGGATCGCCGGCTGCATCGCGTCGAGCCACGGCAGCGCGATGCAGGCCGAAGCTCCGCGCAAGAACGTGCGCCGGTCGAGCGCGCGGTTGTGGAACGGCGGCATGGGCGCGCATTCTGTCCCCCCGGCCGCCAGCTGCCCAGTGCCGTCAGTCGCGGCGCAAGAACGCGTCACTCTCGACGACCAGTTCGAGCAACGCGGCAAGCGTCACCCTGCCCGTCGCGGCCAACTGGTCGACCGCGAGATCCAGGCGCAGCCGGTCGACGGACCCGAGGTCCCGCCCGACCGCGTACACGAACAGCTTGCGCGCGATCGTGCGCGGCAGCGCCGGATCGACGAGCAGCGCGCGCTTCAGGCCCGGCAAGCCGTCGAGGACCACGCCGCCGGGGAGCTCGCCGCGGTCGTCGATCACGCCATGCTCTTCGCGTTCGCGCACGCGACCGATCGCGTCGAAGCGCTCGAGTGCGAAGCCCAGCGCATCCATGCGCACGTGGCAGCCCGCACACGTGGCCTGCTGCCGGTGCAACGCGAGCTGCTCGCGCAGCCCGCGCGGCGACGTGGCGGCGCCCTCGTCGGGAAAGGAGTCGTTGCCGGGCGGCGGCGGCGGCGGCGCCTGGCCGAGCAGGTTCTCCAACACCCACTTGCCGCGCTTCACCGGCGACGTGCGCGTCGGGTTCGACGTGACGAGCAGCACACTCGCATGACCGAGCACGCCGCCGCGTTGTCGCAGCTCGGTCGGCAGCGCGACGCGCGTGAACGACTCGCCGAACTCGCCCGCGATCCCGTAGAACGCCGCCAGCCGCGCGTCGACGTGCGTGAAGTCGGCGTCGACCAGCGTGCGCACGTCGAGGTCCTCGCGCAGCACCGCCGCGAACAGCAGCTCCGTCTCGCGCCGCATCGACGCCTTCAACGCGGCGTCGCACGGGAAGCGCTCCGGATCGGGCATGCGGTCGACGAGCGCCCGCAGTTCGAGCCACTGCGCCGCGAAGTCGGTAGCCAGCGCGTCGGCCCGCGGGTCGGCGAGCAACCGCCGCACCTGCGCACGCCGCCCCGCGATCGTCGCCAGTTCGCCGCGCGCCGCCGCCGTGCGCAGCGCGTCGTCGGGCTGGCTGCTCCAGATCAGGTAGCTGAGCCGCACGGCCAGCGCCCACGCCGGCAGCGCGCCGTCACCGGGCTCGGCGCGGAACAGGAAGTTGGGCGACGTGAGCGCGGCCTGCACGACGCGCCGCTGGGCGAGCAGGAACGGTTCGCCACGCGCGAGCGCCTCTTCGCCGACTGCGGCGACGCGCGACGCTTCCTCGGCGGCGACCGGACGCCGCCATGCGCGCGGCAGCAGCGCGGTGGCCAACGCCAGCAACCGCCGCTTGGCGGGCTGCTTCTCGTCGCCCGCGCCGGGCAACCACTGCTGTTCGCGCGGCGTCGGCCGCGGATCGAGCGGTCCGGTGATCTCGAGCCAGTCGATGCGCAGGTTGCGATCGCGGCGCTTCGGGTCCGGGTGATCCGGTTGGTAGAAGTCGTTGAGGAACGCGAGATCCCAGCGGTGCGACCCGCCGACGGTCGGCAACGTGATCTCTTCGACGCGCATCTCGCCGGCCGGGACCTCGATCACGCACAGCTCGCGGCCGTCGAGGGCCACCGCCATCTTCGCGTCCTCGTCACCAGCCGGCGTGCTGCCGACGCGGATGCGCAGCCGGTAGACACCGTCGCGCGGCAGCGGCACGTCGGCGGCGATCGTGGCATTGGTGTAGAGCCCCGCGACCTCGCCGTCCTGCGACACGCTCGGACCGTCGAGCAGCCGCATGCGCTCGCCCTCGACGCGCCGCACCGCCGGCGCATTCGCATCCTCGCCGTGGAACACCGCCTCGGCCACCTCGCCAGCCGCCGCGAGGTACTTCTCGAGGTGCAACGTCGACAACGTCAGCGCATCGCCGATCGAGTCGAAGCCATATCCGAGGTCGTCGGCCGGGAACGCGGCCGTCGACGCGACGGTGACGCCGAACAGGTCGCGCACCGTGTGCTCCCACTGCGTCCGCGACAACCGGCGCACCGTGACGCGACCCGGGCTCCGCGGCAGCTTCGGCACGTCGCGCGCGAGCGTCGTGCTGCAGAACGCGAGCAGATCGCGGCGTTCGTCGGCGGTCAGCGGATCGGCATCGGGCGGCGGCATCTCGCCGGCGGCGATGCGATCGCGCACCCGACTCAATGTCGTGAGCCACGTCGTCGCGTCGGCGCGTTCGGCGGCGGCGAGGTCGAGCCCGCCCTTCTTGGTCTCGGCGTCGTGGCAATCGACGCAACGCGCCTCGATCGCGGCGCCGAGCGGTCCGAAGCCTTGCTGCGCAGCCGCGCTCGCGGCGGTGAGCATGCAGGCGACGACGACCGTGAGGCGTGGCACGTCCCGCAGCATAACGACGATCCCGCGCTCACTGCGGCGGCCGTTCGTAGCGCTCCGCGCTGGCGTGCTGCCGCACACGCGGCGGTCAGCGCGACAGCTCGACGCGGCCGTTCTTCGCCGCCAGCGCGTGCTCGGTCACGCTGCCGTCCGGCCAGCGCACGCGTGCCTTGGCGATCGCCGGCACGCCGGCGAACCACGCCACCGGACTCGTCTGCGCGAGGTAGCCCGCACCCGCCGCGATCTCGCGCACCGCGTGCAGCTTGTCGGCGACGAGGATCTCGATGCGCGCACCGATCGCCGTCGGGTTGCCCTTGCCGCCATGCACGCGCACGGCGAGCCATGGGCCCGAGCCGCCCGTTCCGCCGGTCGGCACGCGAGCGAACGTGCGCAGCGGCCCGTCGTTCGTTGCGCACACGATCGTCGGCGTCGCGTCGCCGGACAGGTCGGCGACCACGAGCGCCTTGCCGTCCTCGGGCATGACGATGCCGGAGTCGGCGGGTTCGACGCAGTCGAACTGCAACCCGGGCCGCCCCAGCAGGAGTTGCCCGAGCCCGCCGTCGAAGCGCCCCGTCTCCGGTTCCGGCGCGAACGAGTTCTGCGCGAGCACGAGGTCCTGGATCCCGTCGGCGTCGAGGTCGGCGATGCCGATGCCGAACACCGGCGCGATCTGCGCACGCCGCGGCAACGGCCGCGCGACGAACGTGCCGTCGCGATTCTCGAGCACGACGTGCTGCAGCTCGTTGCAGGTGAGTTCGAGGCAACCGGCGAGCGCATCGGCGCCGTAGATCTCGGCGAGGTTGGCGCGCGCGAACTGGTCGTAGGTCGGCAGTCGCTCGCGCACGAACGGCATCGCCTGGCTGCTGCACGACAGGCCGCGCACCGGCAGCACGACGTCGCCCGGTTGCTTCGCCTCGATCACGTCGAACGAGCCGTTGCCGTCGAAGTCCCTGCCGAAGAGGCGCAGCGGCTTCTGCGGACTCGCCTTGTACTTGGAGTTGAGGCCGAGGTTGCCGGCGACGAGGTCGAGGTCGCCGTCGCCGTCGAGGTCGCCGGCAGCGACGCTGTTCCACTGCCCGCGCAGCTCCGCGAGGCCGAGCGTCTGCGTTCGATCGACCAGCCGCTTGCCGCCGTCGTTGCCGAACACGCGAATCGGCTGCCACTGGGCCGCCACGACCAGATCGACGAAGCCGTCGCCGTCGAGGTCGGTCCACTGCGCCGCGGTGACCATGCCGAGCTCGCGCATCGGCAGCTCCGCCGACGCGTCGACGAAGCGGCCGCCGTCGTTGCGCAGCAGCCGACTCGGCGGCGCGTGCGGGAAGCGGCCCGGCACGACCCGGCCACCGACGAACAGGTCGACATCGCCGTCGCGGTCGAAGTCGGCCGCGCACACGCAGCTCGAGCTCGTGCGCACGTCGGGCAGCACGCCCGCGGCAGCCTTCGTGAACGCACCCTTGCCGTCGTTGACGAACAGCCGGTCGGCAAGCGCTTCGTCCCCTTCGTTCGCCTCGACACCGCCGCTGGCGACGTACAGATCCAGGTCGCCGTCGCTGTCGAAGTCGACGAACACGGCGCCGAGATCCTCGCATGCAGCGTCGTCGCGCCACGGCCCGTCGATCGCCGCCCACTTGCCCTTGCCGTCCGCGCGCAGCAGCGCACCGGCCTGGCCCGCGGCACCGCCGACCCACACGTCGTCGAGCCCGTCGCCATTGGTGTCGCCGCAGGCGAGGCCCGGCCCGAGCCGCGACAGCCGGTGCGGCAGCAGCGGCTGCACCGCGTAGTCGTCGAAGTCGCGTTCCTGGTGACGGAACGGGATGCCGTCGTGCGCCCAGAACGTGCCGAGCAGTTCGCGGTCGTCGGGGCTCGGCGAGAACGTCGGCCGCAGCGGCGCCTCGAGCGGCTCGCGGATCGTGTGGCGGTGGTCGACGGCAAGGCGTTCGAACTGCTGCGTGTGCCCGCTCGGCCAGCGCACGGTCAGCCGGTCGATCGACGTCGCGGCGCCGAGCCCGAAGTGCTCGATCGCCTCGCCCGCCGACATGTAGCCGCGCGTCAGCGACACGATCCGCGTCTGCGTGACGCCGCCCGCCGCCAGCGTGATCGCGGCGCCAACGCCCTGACGGTTGCCGTGCGCGCCGACGAGTTCGACCAGCACCCGGTGGCCCTCGCTCGACCGGTTCTCGAACACGCTCGCCGGCGCGTTGAGGTTGTTGGTGATCACGTCGAGATCGCCGTCGCGATCGAGGTCGCAGACGACCGCGCCGTGCGCGACGCTCGCTTCGTCGAGTCCCCACGCGGCCCCCACGTCCTCGAACTTCAGGTCGCCGAGGTTGCGACGCGCGATGTTCTTCTCGTCGACCCGCGGGATCGCGCGGAACACCTCGAGGGCCTCGTTCTTGCGCCCTTCCCGCCACAGACGATCGAAGCGCTCGCCGAGATCCGGGTTGTCGGTGAACACCGGGATGCCGTTCGTCACGAAGCAGTCGAGGCGCCCGTCGTCGTCGAGGTCGGCGAAGCGCACGGCCCAGGTCCAGTCGGTGCTCGCCAGGTTCGCGAGGTGCGCCGCCTCCTGGAAGCGCCCAGTGCCGGTGTTCACGTACAGCGCGTTGCGCATGTACTGCTGCGGGCGGGCGTTCATCAGGAACCAGCGGTGCTGGTCCATGCTCCCCATCAGCATCTTGCCCATGTAGTGCGACGTGCTCGACATGTCGGCGACGAGCAGGTCGAAGTCGCCGTCGTTGTCGAGGTCGCCGAAGTCGGCGCCCATGCCGAAGAACGCCGTGTGCGGCAGCATCTTCGCCGTCACGTCCTCGAACGTGCCGTCGCCGCGGTTGCGGTACAGATGGTCGGGCGACTGGAAGTCGTTGGCGACGTAGAGATCCTGACGGCCATCGCCGTCGAAGTCCCACCACACCACCGAAAGGCCATTGCCCTGGTCGCGGATGCCGGCCTCGTCGCTGACGTCGACCCATCGGCCGTAACCGTCGTTGCGCAACAGGCGGTCGCGCTGGCCGGCCTGGAACGCCGCCGGCGCGCCCGGCACGGTGAAGAAGTGGTCCTCGTAGCCCGCCGGCACGTGCGGCACGCCGTCGCGCACCAGCGGCGGGAACGGCGGGAACAGCTGCTCGCGCGACTTCCGCAGATCCTTCGGCAGCGTCATGCCGGCGACGATCTCGGTCGGCAGCGTCATGCGGAGCACGCGGTTGGTCAGCAGGTAGAGATCGAGGTCGCCGTCGTTGTCGTAGTCGGCGAAGGCGCAGCCGGTGCTCGCGGCGACCGTGCCGAGCCCGAACGGGCCGCCCTTCTCGACGAACGTGCCGTCGCCCTGGTTCTGGAACAGCAAGTTCGGACTCTCGAGGTTGCAGACGAGCAGGTCGAGATCGCCGTCGCCGTCGACGTCCGCGAACGACGCCGCCGTGCCCCACGCATCGCCGCCGCCGAGCCCACCGGCCGACTCGGTGACGTCTTCGAAGCGAAACGGCGCGGTCTGCCGGAACAGCTTGTTGGGGCCGTCCTGCGACACGAGATAGACGTCCGGCAGGCCATTGCCGTCGTAGTCGCCGACCGCGAGGCCCGCCCCCATGTAGACGTAGGCGACGACGTTCTCGGGCCGCAGCACGTTGGTGAAGGCGAGGCCGGTCGCCGCGCCGTCGCGCTTCATGAACCGCGGCCCATCGGCCGCGAGGCGCGCCGGCAGCGGCGTGCTGGTGATCGGCGGCAGCTTCTCCGCGTCGCCCGAGCAGGCGGCGGCGGCGGCCACGACGAGCAGCGGTCCGGCACGGAGCGACATCCCGCGATCATGAACCACGCCCCGCGACGGCGGAACGCCCGACATGGCGTCCGCGCGTCCAGGCCGTTCGTGGCTGGCGGTTGTGCGGCGGCGTGCCTACCGTGAGGGTGGCATGTCGCCCGTCCACGACTCGGAAAAAACCCTCCCACCGCCGTGGGACCGCATCTTCTCGCTGGCCACGCGCACGTTCGTGTGGGGCCTGCTGATCGCCGTGCTGTGGCTGCTGCGACCGTTCCTGCTGCTGATCTTCCTGACGTTCGTGTTCGCCTACGTGCAGGCGCACGGCGTCGACGGCCTGCAGCACCGCATCAAGAACCGCGTCGCGCGCGTCGTGATCGTCGGCCTGGTCGTGCTCGGGACGCTGTTCGCGACGGGTTTCACGCTGGCGCCGCAGGTCAAGGAACAGGCGGCGGTCTTCCTGCGCGACAAGGACAAGTACATCGCCGACGCCGACCGCGAGCTGAACACGTTCCTCAAGCAGTACCCATCGCTCTACGAGGGCATCGCCGGCAACCAGAAGGAGTTGCCCGACCCGACCGAGGCCCTGCGACTCAAGCCGCACGTCGACAAGCCGAACGAGAAGCCCGTCGAGAAGCCGCCCGGCGAAGGCGAGACGGCGCCGACGACACCACCGACGCCGCAGGACAACGGCGCGACTCCACCGACCACCGGCGAGCAAGGCACGGAGCCGCCGAAGGAGCCGCTGCCCGACAACCTGCACCTGATCCGCAACCTGGTGACCAGCGCGACGAAGTCGCTCGCCGAGAACCCGCTCGAAATCGTGCAGTCCGGTCTCGGCTACGCGACGTCGTTCCTGATGGCGCTGCTGTTCTCGTTCCTGATCGTGCTCGACATGCCGAAGCTCACGCGCGCGATCCAGGGCCTGTCGCGCACGAAGATCGGGTTCGTCTACGACGAGGTCGCCGACAACATCGCCGGCTTCGGCCGCGTGCTCGGGCGTGCCCTGGAAGCCCAACTCGGCATCGCGATCGTCAACACGATCCTGACCGCGATCGGCATCTGGGCCATGGGTCTCGACAACATCCTCGTGCTGTCGACGATCGTGTTCTTTTGCAGCTTCATCCCGGTCGCCGGCACGTTCATCAGCTCGACGCCGATCTGCCTGGTGGCGCTGCAAGCCGGCGGCGTCTCGACGATGGTGCTCGCGATCGTGCTGATCTGCGTGATCCACGCGCTCGAGACCTACGTGCTCAACCCGCAGATCTACGGGCACCACATGCACATGAACCCGGTGCTCGTGCTGATCGTGCTGACGATCGGCGGCAAGCTGTTCGGCGTGTGGGGCCTGCTGCTCGGCATCCCGATCGTCAACTACGTGTTCCGCCACGCGATCCGCCGCCCCGAGGAACGACCCGCCGAAGCCTGATGCCGGCTCGTGGGTCGGCGCGAAGGAGATTCCGTGATCCCGAGAGTCGCCGCCCTGTGCGCGATCGAAGCCGCGATCGTGCTGTTGCTCGCCATCGAAGTGTTCGGCGCTACGCCGCAACCGCCCGTTGGCGCTCCCACACCCAGGACTGCCACGGTGGGTGACGCGACGCAAGCGACCGCCACTGTCGCAGCTTCCACGCTGCCAACGGGGACGGGCACCGTGACCGGCACCGATGTCGAACGTGCTGCGGTCGCGGCGAAGTGGCGCGAGGACGATCCGGTAGGGGTGCTGCTCGTCGGCAGCGTCAAGTTCGGCGACGGGCGTCCCGCCGAGGGAACCTACGTGAACGTCGAGATCGACGGCCAGTGGCGCAGCGGTACCACCGCTGCGAACGGCGGCTACGCGGTGCTCGGCCTGCGACCGGGCACCTGGACGTTCTCGCTGCGGGGGACCGCCGTGGCGGAGACGACGGTCGACGTCACGATCGGCGACGACGCCGTGCAACGCCGCGATTTCGTGGTCGATGCTTCGATCCCGTTGCGCGTGTCGATCGTCACCGCCGACGGCGCCGACGGGACGAGCGCGTTGCGGAAGGCGATGCCGGCCTTCGGCGAGTTCGCGGTCGTCGGCATGCGCGACCCCGTACCCGACCGTCTGCCACCGACGGACTACGGTGTCGTCTTCGTCGGCGATGCGCGCTGGCAACCAGAGATGAACCCACGCGACGGGTTCGCTGGCACGCTGCATTGCGCGTCGCTCCCGGCCCATGTGGCCCTGATGCAGCGCCACCTCGTGCTGCAGCAACAGCTCGTGCAGCCCGGCGCCACGGAGGTGAAGTTCGTGGTCGACATCGCGGCCCTGCGTGGCCTTGCCGGCTCGGCGGCGGTGCGTGTGCTCGACGCGGCCAGCGGCGCACCGCTCGTGGACGCTTCCGTGAGCCTCCGCACCTCCAACCGCGGCGGCGGCGGTCAGAAGGTCGATGCCGAGGGGCGGGCGCTGCTGGAAGGACTGTCCCCGGGCTACCTGCGCTGCCAGATCTCGGCGAAGGACCGCGAGACGTTCTACACGACCGTGCGCGTCGAGCCGGGGCAACGGCTCGACCTGGGCGACGTGCGGCTCGGGGCGTTGGACCCGATGCGCGGCACCG
>DDSQ01000009.1:35841-87045 GCA_002343845.1 Planctomycetes bacterium UBA2386
CAAGCCGGCGACCGCCGACATCTCTTGGATCGAGTTGAAGTGGCGCACTGGCCCGATGGAGTTCGCCACCAATCGCATGGCTCGCACCGAGGCCGACGGCACGTTCTCGTTGTGGGGCACGGGACACGGCACCATCGCGGTCTCGGCTCGCGACAGTGACGGCAATGTCGGCCGCGGCGTGTTCGACCACCCGTCGCCGAACCCGATCGTGCTGCGCCTCGGCAAGCCCGCGGTGTGCATGGTGACGCGCCCCCCGGACCCGACGCGGTCGTTCACCATCACGTTCCACGACTCGCGGCAACGGCCGGTCGCCGCGCAGAAGCTGGAGCCGCGCGTGACCAAGCTGTCGATCCCGTTGCCGCCCGGCGACTATGGGTTCGAGGTGCACGACGAGCAGTACCGTCTCGTGCAATCCGGCCGCGTGACACTCGGTGCGTCCCCCACCGCCGTGGAGATCCGATGAACAGTCCGCTTCGCCTGTTGCGCGCTCTCGCCGGCATCCTGGCCGCGGCGATCGTCGTGCTGTTCGTGCTCTGGGTTCGTCGCGACACGGCGCTGCCGCCGGCCGTCCCCGATCCCGCGTCCGTGCGCACGATCCACGCCGAACCTGCGCCCGCGGCGCCCACGTCCGCGGCAGCGAATCCCACCTACACGGGGGCCATCGACTCGACGCCATCCGCAGGAACCACGGGACCCGACGCCCGCACCGCCGACGCCGCCGACGCCGCCCTGTTCGGCACGGTCCGACGTGCCGACGGCACCATCGTCAAGCAGGGTCACATTTGGTTGCAGCGCGACGGCAACCAGGTCGGCAGCGCGACGGTGCGCGACGGTGCGTTCGCGATCGCCGGACTGCTGCCGGGCACACACCGCCTCACGTCGCGGGTCGCCGACGAGCTCGCGCTCGACCGCGAGATCGAGGTGCACGCGCCGCACACCCGACTCGACTTGGAGTTGACCTCGCGCTGGGTGCTGCAGGTCGAAGCCGTGACCCCGGATGGCGGTCCGCTCGCGACCACCGGCGGCGACCACCGGGCCTTCTCACTCATGCGGCACCTGCGCGCGGCCGCTTTCGCGACGCCGCTCCCCGTGGACTTCGCGAGCAGCAACTTCGCAACGGGCTTGGGGGAGGCGCGAGGCAACGAGCCGTTCGGGGACCGAGGCCAGAAGGCACTGCCGAAGGAGGTCGTCAGCGTGCTCACGCTTCCGTCCGACCAGCCGGTACACGTGGCGCTGCTGCTCGGCGGGGCCATGCTGGCGCAGCAACCGGTGGCGCCCCAGCAGGAGACGGTGCGGTTCGTCGTCGCCATCGATGCGGTGCTCGCCAAGACCGGCAAGGTGCGATTTCGCTGCGTCGATGCCCACGGCGCTCCAGTCGCGAACGCAACCGTGTGGGTCAGCAGCGGCAATGGCTCGGGCGGCGGCAACAAGACCGACGCCGAGGGCCACTTCGCGGCCGTCGACCTGCTGCCGGGCAAGGTCAGCCTGTCGGTGCACAAGCAGGACCAGCAGTTGCCCCCGTTCGAGTTGCTGCTGTCCGCCGGCGCCGACGTCGATCTCGGCACGATCGCGATGCAGCACACGGTGAAGCTCGAGTTCTCCACGGCCGAACTCGGCAAGGGCGGCCAGGTTCGTCTGAACTGGCTCGACATGCCGGCCGGTTCCGGTTGGCAGCCGCGCGAGTTCTCCCACCGCGGCGACAGCGGGGCTCTGCAGACGGTGAGCCTGTTCCCTGGCCGCTACGCGGTCCTCGCGCGCGGCGCGAACGGCGTCGCGCTGCAGCTGGTCGACACCAGGGCGCTGCCGCCGTCGCCGCTCCGCTTCGCGATGCAACCTGGAGCCCCACTGAAGATCGAGGATCGCCTCAGCAACGGCGTCGTGCGCTACACGATCGCGACGGCGAGCGGCCTCATCGTGCACCACGGCGAACTCGGCTCACGACGCATCCCGAGCCAGCAGCTGCCCACCGGCGACTACGTGGCGACGGTGCACTTCGCCGGCCAGGTCGTCACCAAGCCGTTCACGCTGCCGCCCGACGGTGCCACGATGACGCTGCCCTGATCCCGTGCGACGATGATGGCGTGAAGCGATCCACACCCGTCGCCTGCCGCTGGCGCGTCCCCGTCCGGGCGTGGGCCCTGCTGCTGTGCGCCGCATGCACGGCACCCGCGCCGATCCCGTGGCCGATCGCCCCTTCGTCGCAGCCGATGGCAGCGCCCACGACCGACACCGGTCCGACGGCCGGCTCGCTGGAGGCCAGCATCGGCGGCCTCGCGATCACGCCCGGCGGCAACAACGGCTTCGTCAACGGCGCGTTCGCCATCGGCTGGTACGCGTCGGCAGACGTGATCCTGTCGGTCCGCCACCTCGGTTCGTTCTCGGACAACGGCGAGGACAACTCCTACTTCTCCGATCGCATCGCCGTCGACTTCGCGGGACCACCGCGCGGCGTGTCGCCGTTCGTGGGGCTCGGCATCGGCGTCGCCTACGGCGAGTCGGTCAACGAGACGGTCCTGGCCGGCCTGCATGCCGGTGCTCGCATCTTCATCAAGCCGAGCACGTTCGTGCAGCTGCTCGGCGGCTACGACCACTTCGTCAGCCGCACCGAGGATCGCACCGAGGTCTTCGAGGACGCGGTCTCGACGTTCACCCTGAGTTTCGGCGTGACGTTCTGATCGCCGGCAGCCCGCACCCGGTGGCGCGAACGTCGCTACGCGACCACGATCGGGTCGCGATCGCTCGTCGCGATGCGCACGTCCAAGTCGCCGTCGAACGCCGAGCGCAGCCGCCGCTGCAACACCTTCAGGAACCCGCGCTCGGTGTTGGCGTGCCCGGCGAGCACGACCGAACGTCCCGCCGACAACGCTGCGAGCACGTCGTGGTGCGACATCTCGCCGGTGACGAGCACATCGGCATCCGCCGCGCGCAGCACGCTGCCGCCCGAACCGGCGGCGACCGCGATCGAACGCACGCGCGACGGCGCCTTCGGAGGTCTCGCGACCTGCAGCGTGCGCACGCCGAACCGCCGCTTGCAGCGCTGGAGCAGCGTCGCGAACGTCAGCGGCTTCTTCAGCACGACGACGCGCCCGAACTCTCCATCGCCGCAGGGCCGCAGCTCGTTCGGCGCCTCGCCGCCGAGCACGCCCTCGGCGAGCCAGTCACCGAGCCCGCCCGGTGCGGCGTCGAGCGCGGTGTGCGACGACCACGCAGCGATGCCGGCGGCGGCGAGCGCGAGCAGTGCACCGTGGCGCCCCGGCTCCGCCGACAGCTTCTTCAGCGGCTGGAAGATCGGCGGGTGGTAGCAGACCACGAGGTCGGCGCGCGCCTTCACGGCCTCGGCGGCGACCGCATCGGTCAGGTCGATCGTCAACAGCGCCCGCGCAACGCGCCCCGGGCGCGCCTTCGGCTGCAGCAGCATGCCGACGTTGTCCCACTCGGCCGCGAGTTCGAGCGGCGCGATCTCGCGCAGGATGTCGGCGACTTCGGCGAGCGACGGCGAGCCCACGTCAGGAAGCCCCCGCGCTGACGACGACCAGGCGATCGGGATGCAGGTGGCGTTCGGCCGCCTCGCGCACCTGTTCGGCCGTGATCGCGCGCACGATCTCCGGGTAGCGCTGCAGGTAGTCGAAGCCGAGCCCGAAGCGCCGCGCGCGGATCGCGAACGCGGCGAGGTTGCTGTTGCGCTCGAAGCCGAACACGAAGCTGCCGGTCAGGTAGGACTTCACGTCCTGCAGTTCCTGCGCGGTCGGCGCTTCGGCGCGGATGCGCCGGATCTCGTCGAGGAACCCGTCGATCGCGCGCTGACGGTGTTCCGGCGACGTGCCGATGTAGGCGGTGAACATGCCGGGCTCCTCGCCAGCACTCCCGGTGATGCCAGCACTGACCGAGTAGCAGAGGCCCTGTTCGTCGCGCAGCTTGCGCGCGCAGCGCGAAGTGAACCCCGGCCCGGTGCCGAGCACGTGGTCCATCACCGAGAGCACGTGGTAATCGGGGTGCGTGCGACGCACGCCGACGTGCCCGAGGAACACGTGCACCTGTTCGCGCGCCATCGGCAGATGCGCGTCGCGCCCGCTCGCCGGCAGCTCGACGTCGGGAGGCGTGGGGTGGGCCTTCGCCTTGCCCTTGAACCTGCGGAACGCCTTCTCGAGCCGATCGAGCGTCTTCTCCGGATCCTCGGGGCCGGAAGCGGCGACGTAGCCACCGGCCGGCCGGAACCACTCGTCGTGGAAGGCGCGCAGGTCGCGCGGCCGCATCTTGGCGACGGACTTCGCCGTGCCGTTGCCGGGGCGCCCGAGCGGGTGATCGCCGTAGACCTCCTTGCGAAACCGCCGCGCCGCCACCGACCGCGGGTCGTCCTCCTCGGCCTTGATCTCGGTCAGGATCTCGCTCTGCACGCGGCGCACTTCGCGGCCGGGGAACTCGGCCTCGACCACCATCTCGCGCAGCAACTCCGTCGCCTCCTTGTGCGACGTCGCCGGGCACATCACGACGCCGCCGCGGGCGTTGCCCTCGAGCATCGCGCCGAGGCCCTCGGCAGCGGCGGCGAGTTCGAGCGAGTCGTGCCGGGCCGTGCCCTCGTCCAGGCACTCGCCGACCAGGTTCATCAGGCCCGAATGCGCCTCGGGTTCGTCCCCGGAACGCACGTCGAGCGACACGGCGCACGCGTACGTCGGCACGCGCGGGTTGTGCACCGCGAGCAGGGTCAGGCCCGAGCCGAGTTCGCGCTCGGCGATCGTCAGGCGGAGCGGGACGCTCATGCTCGCTTGCCCTTCTTCTTGCCGGCCGCGCGCGCCTTGCGCTTGCGCCCGCGCTCACGCGAATCGGCCGCGGGCGCCGCGCCCGGGAGCGCCCACACGATCGATGCTCGCTCGAAGTCGAAGTACTTCGCCGCGGCGGCGCGCAGTTCCTTGGCCGTGATCGACTCGTAGGTCGGCAGCACGCCCGCCAGCGTGCGGTAGCCGTCGGGGGTGCCGGCCTCGAAGCGCGCGAGCTTCAACGCGAGGTCCAGCACGGCCTCGTCCTGGAAGAGGAACGACGCGCGGATCTGCGCCTGGATGCGGGCGAGGTCCTTCTTGCGCACGCCCTCGGCGATCTGCGCGGCGATTTCCTCGCGCACCGCCTGCTCGACACGCCCCGGCGTGACGCCGAGACGCAGCTCGCACAGGATCATCAGCGACCCGGGGTTCTGCCGCGTCTCGTTCATCACGTTGACGTCGGTGACCAGCTCGTCTTGCAGCACCAGCCGCCGGTAGAGCCGGCTGTTCTTGCTGTTGCCGAGGTCGTGCGCGAGCAGATCGAGCGCGTAGTCGTCGCGCTCGCCCATGCGGCAGGTCGGGAACCCGACGCAGACGCGCGCCACCGAGTGCGGCGTGCGCAGCTCGGCGCGGCGTTCGCCCTGTGGGGCGGGTTCGCGGAGGGGTTCGGCGCGATCGGCGACGCGGGGCAGACCACCGAACAGCTCGCGGATGCGCGCCGCGGTGCGCTGGCGATCGATCGCACCGACGACCACCAGGAAGGCCCGGTTCGGGCCGTAGTGGCGTTCGTAGTAGGCGCGCATCTGCGGCGCGGTGAGCCGCTCGAGATCCTGGCGATAGCCGATCACGGGATGGTGGTACGGATGCACCTGGTACAGCAACGACTCGGTCGCCTGGTACAGCGGCCGCCACGGCTCGTCCTCGCCCATCGCGAGCTCCTCGAGCACGACGTTCTTCTCGCTCGCGAACTCGTGCGGATCGAGCAGGCAGTCGCGCATGCGACTCGCCTCGATCTCGAGCGCCTGTTCCCAGCGATCGGCGGCCAGCGTGAAGTAGTACGCGGTGCCGTCGTTGTCGGTGAAGGCGTTGTTGGTGCCGCCCATCTTGCTCGTCTGCAGGTCGATCTGGCCCTTCCCGTAACGATCGGTCCCCTTGAACATCATGTGTTCGAGGAAGTGCGACACGCCGGTCTGCGCGGTGTTCTCGTCGCGCGAGCCGACGCGGTACCACAGCACCGAAGCCACGACGGGCAGCGGCCCGCGTTCGACCAGCAGCGCCTTGAACCCGTTCTCGAGCTCCACCACCTCGACGTCGGGCAACATCGTCATCGTCGTCATGTTCGTTACTCGCGGATGGCGCCTTCGGCGTCCTGCGACCTGGCGAGCGCGCGCAGCGCATCGACCTCGTGGCGCTGCACGAAGCGGAACTCGCCGGGCGACAGGCCGTGCAGGTTGAGCTCGCCGATGCGGATGCGCTTGAGCTCGAGGACCGGGTAGCCGAGCTTGGCGAACACGCGCCGGATCTCGCGGTTCTTGCCCTCGCGCAGCGTCACCTTCAGGAACGTGCGGTCCTTGCCGGTGCGCTCGACCCTGACGTTCATGCCCGTGGTCGGGCCCTCGGCCAGCCAGACGCCGCCGCGCGCCTTGTCGAGATCACGCTGCTCGACGCGGCCGCGCAACACGACCGAGTAGAGCTTCGGCACGCCGAAGCGCGGGTGCGTCATCTCGAGCGCGAAGCTGCCGTCGTTGGTCAGCAGGATCAGGCCCTCGCTGTCGAGGTCGAGCCGCCCGACCGTGAACAGGCGCCCCTTCACCGTGGGCAGGAAGTCGATCACGCGCTTCTTCTGCTCGTGGCGCGCGTTGGTGCAGACGACGCCCTTCGGCTTGTTGAAGAGCACATAGGTCTGCCGCTCCGGCTGCACGCGCGAGCCGTCGAACCGAACGTCGTCGTGCTCGGGGTCGACGCGCACTCCGAGCTCGGTGACCAGTTCGCCGTTGACCTCGACGCGGCCGCCGCGGATCAGCGCGTCGGCGGCGCGCCGGCTGCAGACACCGCTCATCGCCAGGAAGTGGTTGAGCCGCACCTTGCCGTCGGTCGCGGCCGGCGCACCCGGCGGTGCAGCAGGCGTGACCACGAGGCCCATCGCGGCACGGCGGCCGGTGCGGACCGGACGGCTGCGCGGATCGAGCCGGCGCTCCGGACGCGGTCCGCGCTGGAAGCGCTGGCCGCGGCCACGATCTTCATGTCGTCGCGCCATGGTTCTCTCCGGGATCGCAGAGCATCACGTTGCAGTGGTCTTCGGGCAGCAGCGCGAACGACGGCACGCACGCCGGCACCAGCGCCGTGTCGCCCGCGACCATCGCCAGCGTGCCGTGCACACGTTCGCCGGGCCACCACAACGTGGCGCGACCGGCGACGAGGGTCACGGTGACGAAGCGACCGCTGGTGCGCATCGGCGTGCGCTGGCGCAGCGAGTAGCGCCGCACGCGAAAGTGCGGCGTCGCGATCAGCTGCGTGCCGCCATCGGGCAGCGCGACCGATGGCACGACCGGCCGGTCGTTCGGTCGCGGCTCCGGCTTCGCGACCGCCAGGGCCTTCGCCACGTGCGTCTCGCGCCCACGCCCGAGATCGTTGATGCGGTAGGTCAGGTCGCTGTTCTGCTGCACTTCGAACACGACGACGTCGGGACCGATCGCGTGCACCGTCCCGGGCGGGATGTGGACCGTGTCGCCGACCTCCGGCCGGAACGACCACAGCAGTTCGACGACGGCGTCGCTCGCCGCCTTCGCGGCGAACTCGGCCGCCGTCACGCCGGGACGCAGACCGCGAACGATGCACGCGCGCGGCCCCGCGGCCAGCACGATGCTGCACTCGTCCTTGCCGCTGTCCTGGTCCGCCAGCGCCTGCGCGTCGTCGGGGTGCACCTGCACCGACAACCCGTCGCGCGCGTCGAGGAACTTCAGCAGCAGCGGGAAGCGGCCGCCGAACGCCGGCCGCACGCCGCGTCCGCACAGCCGTTCGGCGTCGTGCGCCATCAGGTCGGCGAGCGTCGTCGTGCGCCCGCGCAGCCGGCTGCTGCCCTCGGGGCGGTCGTAGAGCTCCCAGGTCTCGCCGATCGCCACGTCGGGCGGGAGCGCGATGCCCGGAGTCTGCGCCAACGCCCGACCACCCCAGACCTTGGGCAGGGTGATGCGTTCGAGCAGGAACGGTTCGAGCGGCAGCATTCCGACGGAGTCCGGCAACGGTGGCGAAACCCGCTGTTCTATCGGACGCGTCCAGCGCGCGCCATGCGACGCTCCGCGGCTCAGCTCGGACCGGGGTTCGGCGGCTGCTCGATGATCTCGTAGAGCCCGTTGCGATCACTGCGCACGCGCCCCTTCGCTTCGAGCGCCTGCCAGACTTCGAGCGGGTACTGCGCCGGCGGCTTCACCGCGACGATGCCCGAACGACCGCCGCGACTCATCGCGTCGTGCCCGAGCCGCGACTCGTCGTCGAGCCGCGTCAGCTTCATGCGCTTCTTCAGCGCCTTCATCGCCCGCTGCAGCGTTTCCTTGGTGAACGTGCCGTCCGGGTTGCGCTCGACGATGCCAGTTTCGGGGTCGGCGGGGCTCATGCGCACATCCTCGGTCGACAGGGGGGCGGGCGGCAACGGCCGTCTGGCGCCGCGCCCGGCGGATCAGGTCCGCATGCGCACGACGACGTTCGCGCGGTGCGGCGGCGGACTGCCGAGTGCTGCCAGGAACTCGCCGGGCTTCACCCACCGATCGAGCAGCCAGGACGCGTTCTCGGCGTCGACCGCGTTGAGCCCCTCGATGTCGCCAACGCTCGCGAGCCGCTCGAGGATCGCGGTCACTGCCGCGAGCTCCTGGCCGTGCATCTCGAAGTAGAGCAGCGGCACGGGCTGACCCAGGCCCTTGAACACTTCGAGTTCGAAGCCCTCGACGTCGACCTTGATCAGGCGGGGACGGCCGAACTCGCGGATCAGGTCGTCGAGCGTCGTCACTTCGACGCCGACGTGTTGGTCGGCGGGGAACGGCCAGTCGCTGCGGATGCTCGCCGTCGAATCCGTGCCCCGGAAGTGGAGTTCGGCGCGGCCCGGCGCCGCCCCGATCGCCTTCTGGATCAGGCGCACGCCCGCGTCACGACCGAACTGCGATTGCAGCACCGGGATGCAGTGCGGATTCGGCTCGACGGCCACGACGGTCGCGCCGAGTGCGCGCATCGCTTCGGTCGTCTGGCCGACGTTCGCGCCGATGTCGAAGCACAGGTCGCCGGGACGCACGAGCTGGCGGTAGAACTGCAGATTGCAGCTGCGCTCCCGCCGATGCCCTGGATGCACGCGCCGGTAGATCGAGCGTGCGAGCGAGTAGACGCCCAGCGTGCGCGTGACTGCTTTCAGGGCGGCGAGCATGAGGGCGAGGTGGTGGCGCGCGTCACCGGGTGCCGGTGCCGCGTGGTCGAGCTCCGCGGAACATAACGAATCCGAGCGCTGCCAGCAGGGCGAGGCCAAACAGGTTGCCGGTGACTTCGCTGACCTTCGCCGGATCCGGGTCGCCGATTGCCCCGAACGGCAGATTGGCGAGGAACGCGACGCCGCTGATGAGCCCGGTGTCATCGTCGTATCCGGGCAGCAAGGCCTGCAAGGCGGCGAGCACGCCGACGATCGCGGCCCCCGCGATCAGGCCTGACGAGAACAACGTCCCTTCGGGCTCTTCGTCGGCGTCGGGCACGCGGCGATAGCGTCGGTCGGCGATCTTGCGCACGAGGCCGCCGAGGAACACCGGCATCGTGTACTGGATCTTGAGGTAGAGCCCGACCGCGAACGTCAGCGAGCCGATGCCGAGCAGTTCCATGAACAGCGCGATCGCGGCGCCGATCAGGATCAGGTCCCACGGCAGCTTCTGGTCGAGGATGCCATTGATCATCGTCGCCATCAGGCTCGCCTGCGGCGCCGGGAGACGCTCGCCGCCGATGCCGTCGCGGCGCTGGTAGATCGCCTGCTTGGTCATCGGATCGACCAGGTAGTTGCCGGGCGCCAGGCCACCTCCGGGCGGCAGGTCGGCCAGATCGAGCCGCAGCAGGC
This sequence comes from Planctomycetes bacterium UBA2386, assembly GCA_002343845.1. The sequence continues at coordinate 45,679 of DDSQ01000009.1, forward strand.
ACAGTTCGCTGGCCGGTGCCGGCGCCCCGTCGGCCGGCCGCGCGAAGACGCGCTCACGACCCTCGAGCGCCTTCTCCGCCACGGCGAACGGCTCGGCAATCGGGACGTCGTTCGTGCCGGCGACGTTGAGCACGTAGACGGTCGAGCCGACCGCGAGCACCGACGTCAGCACGCCGATCACGAGGGCGCCCTGCTGGCGCACCGGCGTGGCGCCGACCAGGAACCCGGTCTTGAGGTCTTGCGAGCACGTGCCCGCCTGGCTCACCGCGATGCAGACGACGGCGCCGATCGTGAGCGCCAGCTTCTTGTGCGTCGGCTCCACGTCGCCCATCGCCAGGAACAGGCCGCACGTTCCCATCAGCACGGCGATCGTCATCCCCGACAGCGGGTTGCTGGTCGAGCCGACTTCGCCGGTGACGCGCGAGCTGACGACCGCGAACAAGAACCCGAAGACGAGGATCAGCAGGGCGCCGACGAGCGGCATCTCGAACATCGGGGTCAGCCAGATCAGGCCGACGAGCAGCAGCGCGCCGCCCAGCAGGATCGGCATCGGCGTGTCGCGCTCGGTGCGCAGCGTGCCAGCGCTACCGCCGCCGAGCAGGCCCTTCGCCGAGTTCCACAACGCCGAGCGGATCGCCGGCAGAGCGCGCAGCAACGCGAAGATGCCGCCGGTCGCGACCGCACCGGCCCCGATGTGGCGCGCATACGCGCTGTAGATCTCCGAGTGGCTCATCTCGCCGATCGGCTTCAGGCCGAAGCCGAACAGGCCCGGCGCCTGCGCGCCGAACGTGTAGATCAGCGGGATCAGGATCAGCGCCGACATCAGCGAGCCGGCAACCATGATCAGCGACGTGCGGTAGCCGATGATGTAGCCGACACCCAGCAGCGCCGGATCGAAGTCGCAGCCGACGTAGGTCTTCTCGAAGTAGGCCGGGCGACTGCCGAAGAACGAGCTGAGCTTGGTGCCGACCGTCGCGATCGCACCGCCGAAGATCGCCTGGAACGCCTTGAGCGCCGCACCGACGCCCATGCCGATGAACACCTTCTTCGCCGAGGTGCCGCCTTCTTCGCCGACGCGCAGGATCTCGGCGCACGCCTTGCCCTCCGGGTAGCGCAGCCGTCCGTGCTCCTTGACGATCAGGTAGCGACGCAGTGGCACCATCATCAGCACGCCGAGGATGCCGCCCGCGAGCGCGATCATGGTCGTCGCGCCGATCTCGAGCGGGTAGCCGAGCAGCACCAGGGCCGGCACCGTGAACACCACCGCCGCGGCGACCGACTCGCCGGCCGAGCCGGTGGTCTGCGTGATGTTGTGCTCGAGGATCGCGCGCTGCTGCGCGCGGCGCCGCAGCACCGCGATCGCGATCACGGCGATCGGCACCGACGCCGAGACGGTGAGGCCGACCTTGAGCGCGAGGTAGGTGGATGCGACGCCGAACACCAACCCGAGCACGGCGCCGAGCACGATCGCGCGCACGGTCAGTTCGGGTTGCTGTTCAGCGGGCGGAACGAGCGGCTGGAAGCCGGTGGTGGGTTCGTTCATGGGCGGCGCGGCGAGAGTCCGGGCAGGGTGTGCCGCCGGGCGTCACGAGTCCAGAGCGCCGCACGGAAGACGGGTCACCGCGCCAGAGCGCGGGTCACCAGACGCACTCCCGCCTGAGCCGCGGGCCATCGCTTGCCGACGATGCTCGCCGCGCGCTCGACCTTGCGCGTCACCACGGCTCCCGAGGCACGAAAGGCACGCGCTGCGGCCGGAAGATCGTCGGGGCGGTCTTCGGCCAGCACTTCGAAAAGCAGTGCTGCCTGCTCGAGGTCCTTGCTGGCCTTGGTCTGCTGCACGACGGAACGGGTCTGGCTGACGAAGAGCTTGTGGAGCGCATAGCGCGCCGGAGCTGGCACCATGACCAACGTCGCGCCGCCGTCGATTGCGATTGCCGGTTGCTGGTCGGCGAGCACGAACGACAAGTGCTTGATGGGTGCGGCATGCGCACGCCAGCGAGGCACGAACACCGGCGCATCGTCGCGCGCGGCGCCGGGCGTGAGCAAGTCGACGCGCAACTGCTGCCCGCGCACCTTGAACGATGTCGAAGCGTGCCGTCGATCGAAGGGCGGCACGGGCACGAACCCCATGCGCAAGCTGTCCAGCGCCTTCGGGATATCGGTCTCGAGCAGCGGCGTCGCGACCTGCACGTGACCGGCCACGTCGACATCCTCGGTCCGCCACGTGCCGGCCGGCCACGTGACGCCGAGCATGTTGCCAAGCAGGGAAAAGGCATGGGTGCCGACCAATACGCCGCCCATTCGGAACACGCCGGCGTCGGCGAGCGCCCGGAGCACCCGGGCCACAGCTTTCGGTGTCGCCGCCTGGCCGGCAGTGACCAGCAGTTGCGCGAGGCGGTCGGCGCGAGCCCGTTCCGCCTCGCCGGCGGCGCGTCCAGCGCGCCACGCCGCCACCGCCCTGCTCACTTCGCTCGAAGCGGGGCCGACCGAGAACTGCCGGTAGGCGCCGCCAGGATCCGAGTACTGGAAGTACACGTACGTGCGCCCCGCGACCTGCTTCTCCACGAACGCCCCCGCCAGATGGGCCCATGCCCGCTCGCTCTCCGTCGCGAGCATCAACGCAAGCAGTTCGGCGTGCAGGGTCTGGGTGTCCTGTCCGTGGCGGTGGATCATTTATACGTAAAGTCTAGCCAGTCTACGTATACGCGGGCCGGTGTTTCGTCCGCCATCCTCGTGGCGACCCACAGACCGCCCTCGGAAGACTCCTCTCCCACCCTCACCCGGCCGCGGCACGGGCCCGCGCCGTCGCCACCAGCCTTCGCGCCTGCTGCACCGCCCCGGCGTCGGCACCGTCCCCCATCGTCATCGCCGCGAGTTCGGCCTCGACCTCGGCGCCCGTGAGCTGCCGCAGCGAGGCGCGCGTGCGTTCGTCGCCAGCACTGCGCGTCGCCTGCTTGCCGACCAGCACGTGCTGCTGCGCGAACGCCGCGACCGGTGCCAGGTGCGTGACGACGACGACCTGGTGATGTCGCGCCAGCGCGTGGAGCTTGCTGCCGATCTGCAGGCCGAGCCGACCACCGATCTCGGCGTCGACCTCGTCGAACACCAGCACCGGCACGCGGCCCGCCTCGGCGAGCACCTTCTCGATCGCGAGCACGATGCGCGCCAGTTCGCCGCCGGACGCGGTCGTGCGCAGCGAACAGAACGGCTCGCCCGGGTTGAGGCGCACTTCGAAGTCGATCGGCGTGGGCCCGTGCGCCGTCGCCTCGTCGAGCAGCCGATCGGCCGCGAACTCCGTCGCCATCGCGACGCGCAACTCCGCGCGCGCCATGCCGAGGTCGTGCAGTTCGGCCTGGATCGCCTTGACGAGAGCGCTCGCTGCCTTGGTGCGCGCCCGCAGCAACTTCCGGCCGAGCGCCTCGGCCGCCGCGGTCACCTGTTCGAGCTCCGCCGTCATCGCCTCGTGGTCGGCCGCGGCTTCGGCGGTCTGCAGTTCGGCAGTGATGCGCGCGAGGTTGTCGCGCAGGTCGGCTTCGGTGGGCCCGAAGCGCCGCAACGCGCCGTGGATCTCATCGAGCCGCTCGCGCGTCGTCGCCAGCGCGCTCGGGTCGAGATCGAGCCGCGCCTGCCCGGACTGCAGCAGCCGGCACGCCTCGGCCACCTGCTCGTCGATCTGCGCCAGCAGGTCCACCGCCGGCTGCAGGCGTGCGTCCAACGCGGCGGCCTCGCGGGCGGCGCGCAGCGCCTGGCCGATCTGGTCGGCTGCCGCGGACTCACCTTCCTGCATCGCGCCGAGCGCCCGGTCGAGCCGCTGCCGCAGCGCGTCGAGGTTCTGCAGCACCTGGTGTTCCTGTTCGAGCGCCGCGAGCTCGCCGTCGCCGAGCCGCAGATCGACCATCGCCTGCCGCTGGAAGCGCAAGAACTCGAGCCGCTGCCGCCGCTCTCGTTCACCGGCGATCGCCGCCTGCAGCCGTTCGCGCACCGCGCGCGCCGCCGCCAACGCCGCCGCGAACTCTGCGCGCAGCGGCTCGCAGCCGGCGAACGCGTCGAGCGTCTCGGCCGGCGCTTCGGGCCGCTGCAGCGCGCGCGACTCGCCCTGGCCGTGGATCTCGAGCAGCAGCGCGCCGAGTTCGCGCAGCGCACCGAGCGTCGCCGGCCGCCCGCCGATCCGCACCCGCGAACGTCCCGCGCTGTCGACGACGCGCGTCACCAGCAGCAGGTCGTCTTCGAGTTCGGCGCCGCAACTCGCGCGCAGGGTCGCCGCGACCAACGCGCGCCGATCCCCGGCCTCGAGCCGGAACTCGCCGTCGATCTGCAGTTCGTCCTCGCCGTGACGCACGAGGCTGCCGTTCGCCTTGCCGCCGCGCAGCAGGTCGAGGGCTGTCACCAGCAGCGACTTGCCGCCGCCGGTCGCGCCCGAGATCACGGTCAGGCCGGGGCCGAGGCGCAGCTCGGCGCGTTCGAGCAGGGCCAGATTGCGGATGTGCAGGGTGTGCAGCATGGGTCACTCCGATTGGACCCTAATGGATACCGAACTCCGCCAGAACCCGCCAGACGGCACGAGTCTGCGTCGTCCGGCAATACCGGATTCTCGGCGTCAGCCGCGCGGCCGGCCGACCAGCACCCGGGCGCGCCCCTGCATCGGCAGCAGCCGCTCCACCACCTCGATCCCGCCGGCGGTCGCCAGCTCGGCGAGGTGCCGCATCCATGGCTTGTAGGGCATGCCGTTGTCGGCGCAGCACGGCACGATCGCGAACGGCACGCGGTGCTTCTGCGCGTACTCGACGATGACGCGCGTGGCGCCGTCGGGGTGCATGCCGACGAGCAACCCGCACGCGCAGGGCTCGTCGAGGGTGAAACGTCGCTCCGCGTAGCGCACCGGCGCACGCTTCCACCGCGTGTCGAACGTCGTCACGTCGAGGCCGCGCACGGTGAGCGCTTCGTTGAGTTTGCCCTGGCCGCCGGCGATGTCGTACGCCGAACGCACGCCCGGGAACTCGGCGGCGACCAGGTCGGCGAACAGTTCGAAGCGGCGCTTGTCGGCCATCGTGATCGCTCAGTACCGATACAGCAGCAGGTAGACGATCACGCCGGTCAGCGACACGTAGAGCCAGATCGGCGTCGTGACCTTCGCCCAGCGGCGGTGTTCGGCGCGGCGGTCCTTCACGCCGAGGTAGAGCGTGCGCAGGATCAGCGGCACCTGCACCGCCGCGAGCACGATGTGCGAGATCAGCAGGGGGTAGTAGACCCACTTGATCCAACCCTCGCCGCGGAACTTCACCGGCTCGCAGGTCGCATGGTAGGTGAGGTAGCAGGCGAGGAACGCCGCCGAGAAGCCGACCGCGACGAAGATCAGCTTCTTGTGCAGCTCGACGTTGCCGCGCTTGATCGCGACCAGTGCTGCGCACAGGAACACGAACGCACAGCCGTTCAGCACGGCGTCGACGTCGGCGAGGATCGTGAAGTCGAAGGCGAGCATGGGATCAGCGGGTCAGCACCATCGCGACGAACAACAGCGGCAGGTAGACGATCGACGCGAGGAAGGTCATGCGCATCGCCGCGTCGCGCCGCGTCAGCGCCGCGAACACAGTCGGCACGAAGAACAGCACGTTGAGCAGGATCGCGGCGACGAGATACCGGTCGACGTAGTCCTGGCCGAGCATCCCCGTGACCGCCGGCAGGAAGCTCGCGACGCCGAGTCCGGCGACGTAGAGCAGCATCGTCGTCGCGGTGCGATAGCCGCTCGGGTCGACGACCGGCAGCATCTGCATGCCGGCGCGCGCGTAGTCTTCGCGGTAGCGCCACGCGATCGACAGGAAGTGCGGGATCTGCCAGCAGAACAGGATCAGGAACAGCACCGCCTGCGGCCACGCGAGCTGGCCGACCACCGCGGCATGGCCGACGACCGGCGGCAGCGCACCCGGGATCGCGCCGACCAGCGTGTTGAGCGACGTCTTCACCTTCATCGGCGTGTAGACGAGCACGTAGCTGCCGACGATCGCCGCGCACAGGCCGCCGGCGACCCAGTTCCACTCGCCCGGCGGGCGCGAACCGTCCGCCGCCAGCGGTGCCGCGCCGACCAGCACCAGCAGCACGCCCAGCGTCGAGGTCACGACGCCGAAGCCCAGCACCTCGCGCGGCGACAAGCGACCACTCGGCAACGGCCGGCCGCGCGTGCGTTCCATCAGCGGGTCGAGGTGGCGTTCGCGCCACATGTTCAGCGCCGCCGAACCGATCGCGGCGAGGAACGTGCCGAGCGTCGTCGAGACCAGCAGGTCGAGCGGCGGGTGCGAGGTGCGCGCCGGCCAGGCGAGGTAGACGCCGGCGACGACCGCGAACACGGCGAGCGCCGACAGCCGCGGCTTGCCGAGTTCCCAGTAGGCCGCAAGCCGGCTCGACGGCGTGGTCACGCGCGCGGCTCCGCGTCCGGCGAACGCGTGGCACGGAACACGTGCGCCGCGAGCGCGGCGACCAGCGTGGTGAGCAGCGCCCCGATCACGACGTGGCTCGAGATCACGACCGCAGCACCGAGGTTGTCGACGTTCTCGGGCCGCTTGCCGTCGGGGTTGCGGACCACGAGCGCCACGAAGCCGAGCGCGATCTGCGCGATCAGCAGCCACACGATCGAACGGGCAACACCCTTGATGCCCGGCGTGTCGCCGAGCCGTCCGATCGCGAACGCGCTGGCGATGGCGGCGACGAGGAACACGACGAACGCGTTGCCGACGTGCGTCCACAGGGCGTGCGGGCTGTTGGTGTGGCGCGCGAGCGCGCCGATCACGGTCTGCACGACGAGCACACCGAGTGCGAACAGCATCAGTCGGCGGCCGCTGCCCGGCGGGGCCGACGTCGCGGGCGGTGTGCGTTGGAAGCGTTCGCTGAGTTGGTAGGCGAGCCACGCAAACGTCGCCAGCGTGAGTTGCGCGAGGGTGCCGTGCGTGACCGAAGTGATCGTCGGCAGGTTCTTCAGCACGCCGGTGCCGCCGACGACCCCCTGGACCAGCAGCAGGCAGCCGCCACCCCACGCGGTCATGCGCGCGGTGCGATCGGCGAGGCGGCCGAAGTGCAGCCAGAGGGCGATCGCGAGCGCGACGAGGCCGGCCGAGGTCGCGAACAGGCGGTGGAAGTGTTCGAGGAAGCCGGCGAGGGTCGTGTAGCTCGACTCCGGCATCAGCTGGCCGTCGGACAGCGGCCAGTCGGGGTAGGCCATGCCCGAGCCGGTGCTCGTGGTGAGCGCCCCCTTCAGGATCGTGATGATGGTCAGGGCCAGCAGCAGGATCGCGAGGCGCAGGGGGCCGCGGGTGCTCGCGGCAAGCGGAGGCGTGGCACTCGCGGCCATGGGGGGCGAACAGAATGCCGCGGCCGGCGCGGTTTTTCAGGTCCGACGGGGCGTTTCGTGGGCCCCGGCAGTCCTCGGTGCCGGCGATCGGAGAGCGCGCGCCGTGCCCGGAAACGAAACGACCCGGCCGCGGCCGGGTCGTCGGTGACGGCGTTGGCGATCCGCCGCCTGGGGGTCAGCTCTTCGCGGCGGGCTTGCGGTCGCCCTCGAACGCTTCCCACATCGGCCGCTCGCTCTCGCGCAGCGTGCGCGAATCGACCGTGCGGTCGATCGCCTTCTCCGGCTGCGTGCGCGCCATCGCGATCAGCGACTGCAGTTCGGCGTCCCGCCCGCCGGTCTGGGCGGCGGTCTCGAGGTAGCCGAGCGCGGCCTCCGGTTCGCCCATGCGCAGCATGCAGATGCCGAGGTTCTTGTGCGCGGCGCGCTGCGCGTGCGGCGGCACGTCGCCGCCGGGCGCGAGCGACAGCTCGGCCATCGCCCGCTGCCAGAGCCGTTGCTCCATCAGCTTCTCGCCGCGGTAGAGGTGCGCGAGCACGGCCGTGTCGAGCTGCCCGTCGACGGCACGGAAGTCGGTGACTTCGATCCACGGCGTGTTCTGGAACGTGTTGCGGATCACGCCGGTGATCTCGATCCGCTGGTAGGTCTGCAGCTCGTAGAGCTGCTGGAGCTTCGGGTGCGACTTGCCCAGGAACAGCATCCCGAACACGTCCTCGTAGGCCTTCTCCTGCCAGATCGGTTGCTCGTCCGCCCACGCGTAGAAGTTCGCGAAGTCGGTCGGCGTGAACTTGGTGAAGAACGGGTTGCTGATGCGGCCCAGCGACGCGAACTGCACCGTGAACTGCACCTTCACGTTCTTGAAGGCCTCGGGTTCTTCGCGCACGTGCGACAGCGTGGTGGCGACGGCAGTACCGAATTCGCGATCCTGCGCAGGAAGGGCCGCGACGCCGAGCAGGAACGGGACGATCAACGCAGTTCTCATGGCGGTTCCGATAGGTGAAGACGGATGAGTGAAGGTCACTCGGTGAGTCGCTCCATCAACTTGCGCAGGGCCTGGTCCATCAGGTCGTCCGGAACGTCGTCTCCCGATTGCACCAGCTCGCGCAGTCGACGCATGCGTTCGGCCTTCGACAGGCCACGTTCCATGAGTTCTTCGACGATGCGCTCGACGGCGGCGGTTGACGGTTTCGGCACGATGCTGGACCCGGGTGCGTGAGTGCGCGCGGTTTCCCGCGCACCTGTCGGCTATCGGCCCGCCCCCCGCCGTCCCTTGATGCCTCGCGACGGCACGATCGCGGCCGGAACGAACGGCCCGCGCCATCGTCGCTTCGGCGCCGCCCGCGGCCTCGACGTCAGGCGTCGTCTTGCCGTTCGCGCTGCCGCTCCTGCCGCCGACGCACTCGCTCCGGGGCCTCGCCGGCGCGCCACATCATCGCGATCGCGGTGCTGCCCCACTCGCGCAGATCGACGTCGAGATCGCCGTCGAAGTCGTCCTCGTCGAGCACGCCGGCGGCGAAGTGGAACACCACCACGCCGCCCGCGGCGGTGCGCGCGAGCAGCCGCTGCGCGCGGGCGATCGACTTGACCGGATCCTCGGCGACCATCGCGTACGGCGGGTCGAGGAACACCACGTTCGGCGCAACTTCGGCGCCAGCGCCGACGTCGCCATCGCCGCCGAATGTGGCCGGCGTCATCGGCGGCGGATCCCACGCATCGGCGCGCACCACGACCGACCGTTCGACGGCGTCGGGCCCGAGCATCTGCAGGTTGCCGCGCAGCACGTCGAGCGCCTTGCCGTTCTTCTCGCAGAACAGCACGCGAGCAGCGCCACGCGACAGTGCTTCGATGCCCGAGGCCCCGGTGCCGGCGAACAGGTCCCACACCACGGCCCCCGGGATCTCCTCCTGCAGGATGTTGAAGAGTGACTCGCGCACCTGCCCCAGCAGCGGCCGCGTCCCGAGGCCGCGCACCGAGCGCAACACCCGCCCGCCGAAGCTGCCGCCGATGATCTTGAGGCTCATGCGGCCGGCGATGCTCGCCGCGCCGACCTCCGGGCGCAACCTCGGTCCGGACCGGGATAGAGGCGATACTCGCTGCACCCGTGGACGCCTCTCCCCTGCTCGCGCTGCGACTCGCCGGCCAGGACCACGCCCTGGAAGCGGGCCGTGACTACCTGCTCGGCAGCGGGCTGTCGTGCGACCTGCGGTTGCCGGGGACGGCGAGCGCGCAGCACGCGCGCCTCGAAGTGCGAGCCAGCGGCGTCGAACTCGTCGACCTCGGCAGCACGCACGGCACGTTCCGCAACGGCGAACGCATCACCCGCGCGCGGCTCGAGGCCGATGACGTGCTGCGCTTCGGCGAAGTGAGCGAGGCGACGGTCGTGCGCGACGACGGCAGCGCGGCGATCGTGCCGATCCCGGCGCTGCGCACCGCGGCGCAGGGTCGGCGCGTCGTCGCCGCGCTCGACGCCGCCGCTTCGCTGCGCGAGGCTCGGGAGCAGTCGTTCGCACGGCTCGTCGCCGGCGAGTTGCGTCGCGCGCCGTGGCTCGCCGCGTCGCTGCTCGTCCACTTCGTGCTGCTGCTCGTGCTCTGGCTGCTCCTGCCCGCGAACAAGACCCGGGGCATGCCGCACGCCGAGGTCGCGATCGACTGGCGCGAACGCGCGGACGCCGACGACACCGCCGCGCCGACGGCGGACGTCGCGGTGGAAACGACGCCGGCCACGTTCGAGCCCGCCGCCGCCGCCGAAGAACGGTCGGCACCCGACGCCCCGGTCGTCCCCGCCGACGGCACGCCGGTGCGCGACGTCGCGTTGCCGGTGCACGGCGCCCGCGAGCGCCTGGTCGCCCGCAACGGCGGCGGCAACGACGAGGTCGCTGCCGGGGACCTCGGCGGCGTCGGCTCGAGCGGGTTCCGGCGCGCGGTCGGCGAACTGCGCCAGAGCGGCCTCGAGATCGTGTTCGTGTTCGACAGCACCGGCTCGATGACGCAGACGATCCACGACACCAAGACCACGATCACGCAGATGCTCTCGGTGCTGCGTGCGCTGGTGCCGGATGCGCGCGTCGGGCTCGTCACCTACCGCGACCGCGGCCCGAACGAACGGTACCTCGTGCAGTCGGTGCCGCTCGGCGCCGACTTCTGGCGCGCTGCGAACTTCGTGCAGTTCGTGACCGCGGAAGGCGGCGGCGACCTGCCCGAGGACGTGCGCGCGGGATTGCGCGAGGCATTCGGCCAGTCGTGGCGGTACGGCGCGCGGCGCGTCGTCGTGCTCGCTGGCGATGCACCGCCGCACCCCGCCGACCACGATCGGATGCTGACCGAGGTGCGCGCGTTCGCGCGCAACGGCAGTTCGTTCGTGCACACGCTGCTGACTTCGCGCGAGTCGTACGGCGATGTCGGCGGCGCGGCGTTCGACGCGTTCCAGGAGATCGCCGCGGCCGGCAAGGGGACCTGCCAGCGGCTGGCGGCGCGCGACCGCGTGCTCCAGCGCGTGCTGACGCTCGCGTTCGGGCGCGAGTTCGACCGGGACATCGCCGACGTGATCCGCGCCGTCGAGGCCGATGCGCAGCGCGTCGACGTGAGGGCGCTCGATCTCGCCCGGCGTGGCGGCCCCGAACTCGAGCGAGCGCTGCGCCAGAACCCGGTGCCGCAATCGCTGTGGAACGCGCTCGTGCGGCGCCCTCGACGCGCCACGGCCGAGCAGCTCACGGGCCTCCTGGCCGCCGCGTCGACGCCGCCGCAGAGCCGGCACGCGATCGCCGCTGCCCTGCAGGCGATGCTCGGCCTCCCGCTGCCACCGATCGATCCGGTCGCGGGCGAAGTCAGCCCGGTCGAACTCGCGCAACTTCGTACGCGCGTCGCCCGCCTGCCCGAGTGAATCATGTCGTGATCGGGGCCGGTCGTTATGTTGCGCGGCCCGGAATGAGCGCCGTCTCCGATCGCCTCGGCCGCCCACTGCGCAACCTGCGGTTGTCGGTCACCGACCGCTGCAACCTGCGGTGCCAGTACTGCATGCCCGAGGCGGACTACGTCTGGCTGCCGAAGGCCGACGTGCTGACGTTCGAGGAGATCGCGCGCCTCGTCGCGGTGTTCGCGTCGCTCGGCGTCGACAAGGTGCGTCTGACCGGCGGTGAGCCGCTGCTGCGCTCCGATCTGCCCGTGCTCGTGCGCAGGCTCGCGAACCTGCCAGTGCTGCGCGACCTCGCGATGACCACCAACGGTGTGTTGCTGCGCGAACATGCCGCGACACTCCGCGCCGCCGGGCTGCATCGCGTCACCGTCAGCCTCGACACGCTCGATGCCGCGACGTTCCGGATGCTGGCTCGTCGCGACGACCTCGCGCGCGTGCTCGACGGCATCGCGGCGGCGCGCAGCGCCGGCTTCACCGAACTCAAGCTCGACTGCGTGGTGATCGCAGGCGTCAACGACCGCGAACTGCCCGCGATGCTCGACCACGCGCGTGGCCTCGGCGCCGAGCTGCGGTTCATCGAGTACATGGACGTCGGCGGCGCGACGAACTGGCGGCCCGAGGCCGTGGTCGGCCGCGCCCGCATGCTCGAGATCCTGACGGCGAGCCACGGCGCCATCACGCCAGTGCCGAGGAACGACAGCGCGCCGGCCGAGCGCTTCCGCCTCGCCGACGGGACCACGTTCGGGATCATCGCCTCGATGACGCAGCCGTTCTGCGCGACGTGCGACCGCGCGCGGCTGACCGCCGACGGCATGTGGTTCACGTGCCTCTATGCTCGGAGCGGCACCGACCTGCGCGCGCTGCTGCGCAGCGGGGCCGGCGACGACGAGCTGCGCACGCGGATCGCGGCGATCTGGCGGGCACGCGCCGACCGCGGCGCCGAAGAACGCGCAGCCCTCGTCGCCCGCACGCCGCTGGCCGAAGCGGGACATCTGCGCACCGACCCGCACCTCGAGATGCACACGCGCGGCGGCTAGCCGTTCAGTCGTCCGCCCGACGCAGCCGGTCCGCGAGCAGGTGGCAGCAGACCACGACCGACGTGATCGCCAGGGACGGGAACACCCACGAGTGCCAGGCGCCGAGCACCGCGCGGTCCGCGCCCTGGCGCAGCATCGTCCCCCACGAACTGGCGACGCCGCCGCCCCCCAAGCCGAGGAACGTCAGCGTCGACTCGGCGACGACGGCACTCGCGGCGCAGAATGCCGCGGTCACGCCGATCGGCCCGGCGACCTGCGGCAGCAAGTGGCGCGTCAAGATGCGCCATCCGGACACGCCGAGCCCGCGCGCCGTGTGCACCCATTCGCGCTCGCGCAGGCCGAGCAGTTCGCCGCGCACGACGCGCGCGAAGGCGACCACGAACAGCGCCGCCATGACGACGATGAGTGCCTCGCGTGAGTCGCCGAAGAACGAGGCGGCGAACAGCAAGAACAGCAGCGTCGGGAAGCACGCGAACAGATCGACCACGCGCGACACCACGAAGTCGGCCACGCCGCCGCGGTAGCCCGCCCACGCGCCCAGGGCCACGCCGACGAAGCCGCCGAGCAGCACCGCCGGCAGCACCAGCCACACCAACGCCGACGCGCCATGCAGGAGCCGCGACAACACGTCGCGTCCGGTGTCGTCGCAGCCGCACCAATGCTCGAACGACGGCCCCGAGTCGGCGCGCGCGACGTCGGTCGCCAAAGGTCCGTGCGCCAGCGGCGGCGGCAGCGCGAAATCGCGACTGCCCGGCGGCAGGGAGGCGTGCCACTGCCGCCACGTACGATCGCCGGGCCCGGGCGGCGGCGAACCGACCAGATCGGCGAACGCCGGGAACGACCAGACGCCGCCGACGCGCGCCACCAGCGGCACGTCGTTCGCCAGCAGCGGCGCAAACACGCCGGCAAGCGCGATGGCCAGCAGCAGCAGCCAGGCGCCACTGCGCCATTTGCGCCGGCGCGGTTCGACGTTCGCAGTCTTCATCGCCAGCGCACCCGTGGATCGACGAGCCGGTGCAGCGCGTCACTGAGCACGAACCCCGCGAGCGTGACGAGCGAGCCGAGCACGACCAGCGCCATCAGCAGCGGCTGGTCGAGTTGCATCGTCGCGGTGAACGCGAGGTGCCCGAGGCCGTCGAGCGCGAACAGGTTCTCGACCACGATCGAGCCGCCGACCACCATCGGCAGCAGGCTGCCGACGAGCGTCGCGACCGGCGTCAGCCCGTGGCGTCGCAAGCGGGCGCGCACGACGGCGGCGGGCTGACCGAGCGCGTGCAGGGCGGCGACGAACGGCGCTCGTGCGGCGCGTGCCACCGCATCCCGGACGAAGCGCGCCACCAGCACCGTCGGCGCCAGCGCCGTCACCGCCACGGGCAGCAGCAGGTGCCGCGCGTGGTCGACGAGCTGCGCTGCCAACGACCACTGCTCCGACCCCGGCGTGCGCAGGCCCGACGCCGGCAACCACTGCAGCCACGCCGAGCTGAACGCGAGCAGCAGCAGCGTCGCGAGCAGGAACTCGGGCAGGCCGGCGCCGACCAGCATGCCGACCGACGCCGTGCGTTCGGCGCGCGAGCCGACGCGTTGTCCGAGCCAGACGCCGACCGGGATCCCGATCGCGAACGCGACGAGCAGAGCGAGGCCGCCGAGCCATGCGGTCACCGGCCAGGCGCCGGCGATGCGCGCACGCAGCGCCGCGTCGTCTTCGTGCGGGCCGGCGAAGCGGAACCGCGCCGCGTTGCCGAGCCACGCGGCGTAGCGCTCGGCCAGCGGCGCGGGTTCGTTCGTCACCGGATCGACCATGCCGTAGCGGATCCGCAGCTGCCGGATCGCCGCCGCGCGCGCCGCCGGATCGACGAACGAACGCTCGGTCGCCGGATCGCCGATGCGCAACTCTGCGCGATCGACCGGGGCCTGGTCGATGACGACGAAGGTCACGAACGTGATGCCGAGCAGCATCGCGACGAGCCACAGCAGGCGCGCGAGCAGCCAGCGCAGCATGGCTCACCCGGTCGCCGGCTCGCCGGTCGCCAGGATCACGGCGAGGATCGCTTCGCGCGTGTCCATCCACGCGACGCGCGGGTCGATGCCGCGCAGGTACTCGAGCGTCAGGATCGGGATGCCCAGCTTGCGGCCGACCCAGGAGCCGAGCGAACCCGGCGTCGGCGCGAACTTGTCCGACGCATGCACGCGATACCCCGAGCGCGCGGCGAACAACTTCGCGAAGCCCTCCGCCGGGCCGTCGAAGTTGATGAAGTGGTCGCCCCGCCAACTGTGCGCGACGATGACGAGGTGCGGCCGTTCGTCCAGGATCAGGTCGTGCAGCACCCTGGCCTCGGGTTGGTCGAGCGGCCGCTCGCCGCGGCCGTCGCCGGCCAGGTAGTTGTTCGCGGGGTAGTTGCGGTTGAGGTCGACGCCGTTCTTGTTGGTGCGGCTGTTCGCCGCCGAGCCATCGGGGTTGACGTCCTCGAGGATCGTCAACGTGACGGCTTCGCCCGCACCCGGCGTCGCCGCGAAGACGGCCGGCAGCTCGGCGGTCGCGATGTGGCCCTCGCGTTCGTTGCCGTGGATGCCGCCGACCCAGAGCACGCGGCGCGGACCGTGTCCCAGCTGGAGAAGGCGCAGTGGTCGCCCCTCGACGCTGCGGCCGACCTCGTGCCAGACCGCGCGCTGCCGCGCACCCGCTCCGGTGCCAAGGGCATCACCGCGACGACGCCATTCGGGGTCCCGTGGGCTGGCGCCGATGCAGCCGGCCAGCAAGAGCAATCCGACCTGAACGAACCGCATTGGCGGCGACCATAACGGACTCGACCACACGCGCCATGCTGCCGATGACGGCGGCGTGAGCACGAGCACACCACTGCCGCTCCCGACGATCGCCGGTGGCCTGCACGTCGGCGGCGTGCTGCTACGTGGCGCCGTCTACGCGCTGCTGGCGACGTTCGCGAGCCGCTACGACTGCGGCCAGGCATTGCTCGGCGGGGTGGTCGCCGGCGACCTGGCCGCGTCGGTGCTTGCGGCGGTCTGGAACTGGTCGTCCGACCGGCGCGCGGCTCTGGTCGAACTGGCCATTCTCGCCGTGGCGTTCCTGTGGGTCCGAGCGTGGCTCGTGTGGCCGGAAGATCCAGCCGACCGCGCCCTGTTCGGTCTGGCGGCATTCGGGGTGTTCGTCGCTCGCGCCGGTGGCACCGCCCTCACGCGCATCGGCTCGGACCACGACGGCTGGAGCTGAGGGGCGCCCGGGCGGCGCGCGATTTCGGGGATTCCGTTGGCCGACGGCGAGCCGGCATCGCCTGTGGGACATCCGCGCCAACCCGGCTCGGGCAACAACTCGCAGTACACTCCCCGATGAACCCGATCCCGACCCTCCCCGCAGGCGCGCTCGCCCTGCTCACGATCGCCGCTGCGGCTGCCGCACAGGGCATCACTGGCCAATACCACGAAGTCGTAATGGCAGTTGGTTCGCCGGTTGCCGCGATCCCCGGCGCCACGATCAACTCGGCCAGCAACTTCGACGCGCCGGTGATCGACCAGAACGGCACCATGCTGTTCCGGGCGCGCATGATCGGCGGCGGCGTCGCGTCCACCGACGACCGCGCCTACTTCATGGGCCGGGGTGCGGGCGATCTGCAGATGGTCGTGCGTGCCGGCGACCAGGCGCCGGGCCTGCCGGCCGGCACGTTGCTCCGGTCGACCAGCAGCGCCGGCCTCAACAGCAACCCGCGCATCAGCCCATTCGGCGAGCTGCTGTTCTTCCAGAGCGCTCTGGCCGACCCGAGCAACCCGATCCCGACGACGGCCGACAGCGCGCTGTTCTGGGGTCCGGTCGGCGGCTTCGTGCCGCTGGCGCGTGAAGGCGACCAGGTGCCGTTCCTGGCCCCGGGCATCACGTGGGGTGCGCTGTCCCAGTCGAATCAGTACAGCCACATCAACACGTCCGGCCTGGTGTTGTTCAGCGCGCCGCTCGTCGGCGCGACGACCACCACGGACAGCGTGATGGTGACGGGCGTGCCCGGCAACCTCGTCGCGGTCGTCCAAGAGGGCCAGACGATGCCGGGCGGCGAAGTCGTGATCCCGGTCTCCGGCACGACGCTCAGCTTCACCACCCTGATCAACGGCGTCGGTCAGGTGCTGTTCGACACGCGCTACCAGGTCGCTGGTTCGGTGACGGCACTCAACGATCGGGCGATCGTCCTCTACACCGGTGGCTCGTACACGACGATCATCCGCGAAGGCGACCAGGCACCGGGCCTCCCGGCCGGCGTGGTGTTCAAGGACTCGGCGGCGTTCAACGGCTGGGCGCCGGGCGTCGGCTCTACCTGCTTCAACGTGAACGGCCAGGCGCTGATCCAGGCCCGCGTCGAGGAAGGGGGCACGACCATTGGCACCGACGAGCAGACGCTGTGGGTCGGCTCAGCCAGCGGCCTGACGCTCGTCTTCCGGCGCAACGACCCGTGCCCTGGCCTGCCGGCGGGCGTGAACTTCGGCGTGCCGAACAGTGCTGGCGCCGCCATCAACGACAACGGCACGCTCTGCTTCATCGCCTCGCTGCAGGGCGCCGCGGTCACCACTGCCGACGACTCGAGCTACTGGTACGGCACTCCGGGCAACCTGATGTTGCTCGCCCGCGAAGGCGACGTGGTGCCCGGGCTCGCTCCGAGCGGCAACGGCCCGTGGCGCTACGGCCCGGTCAGCGCCGGCACCGGCTCGCCGCACCTCAACAACCGGGGCCAGGTGGTGTTCCAGAACACGCTCAGCGACGGCGTGGTCCAGCGTTCGGTGCTGATGAGCTACGACAGCAACCTCGGCATCCAGTTGCAGCTCGACAGCACCGACACCTTCACGACGCCGAACGGCACGGCCGCGTGGACGGGCTTCAGCCACTCCGGATCGACCAGCAGCGATGGCAGCTCGGCCTGGTTCAACAGCCAGGGCGACTTCATCTGGAAGCCGCTGTTCAACGCGCCGCTCACCGCCGCGGTCGTGCACGGCCGCGTCGGCTCGCTGCAGACGTCTTCGTCGTATGCGATCAAGCAGTCCCTCGGTGGGCAGCAGAACTTCGCCTTCGACTTCGGCACGGCGCGCGCTGGCCAGATCTACGCGATGATCGGCAGCGCGTCGGGCACGCGGCCCGGCACGATCTCGCCGATCGGCCCGCAGATGATCCCGCTCAACTGGGACGCCTGGACGGACATCTCCCTGACGTTCCACAACACGCTCGTCTACCAGAACACGATCGGGTTCCTGGACGCCAACGGCCGCGGCACGGCGACGTTCTTCGTGCCGGGCGGCTTCACGTGGGATCCGACGCTGCATCACGCGGTGGTGTCGCTCACGCTCGACGGCTTCGGCACGCCGACGAGCACGATGGTCACCGACCCGATCGCAGTGCGCCTCTACTGAGACTGGCTGGATCGCAGCTCGCGAACACGTCGGGCCGTCGGCGCAAGCCGGCGGCCCGCGTCGTTTCTGGATCGCGTCGCCGAGGCCCTGCTGGCGACTACGCCCGACTGCGCCGGACCGGCAGCTGGCAGGCGATCGTGAAGTGCTCGACGCCGTGTGCGAACGGTCGGCCCAGCCACGCCTCGAACGCCGGCTGGTCGTCCGGCTCGTAGCCGCTGCGCGGCAGCCAGGTCCCGTACAGCCAGTCCAGCGCGCGCACCTCCATCGCGATGTCGCCAGCGATCCGCACTTCTGCGACCCGCATCGCCGGGAACTCGAAGCGCCCGATCCGCCCTTCGGGACGGACGTCGTCGACCTCGACCGCGGCGTCGTAGCGACAGTCCCCGAGAGCCACGATCTCCGGCTCCTCCCACATGTAGCCGAGCCACTGCCGGTCGGCGTAGCCGCGCGGCTCGGCCCAGAGCCGCAAATGCTCGTACGCCTCCAGCACGCGCTCGAAGGAGCGGAACGGATCGAGCACACGGACATACGCGACGGTGCGTGGCGGCAGGTCGCGCAACGTGACCGAGAACCCGTCCGGATTCGCGCCGGCCGGCAAGGCGGTGAAGCGCGGCACGCCGTCCGGCCCGACGTGCGCACGCTCGAACTCCGCGCGACGCGCTTTGCGGAAGGCGTCGAGGTCGAAGGCCCTGGGCGACATACCGAAACGTTGCTTGAAGCTGCGCGAGAAGTCCGAGGACGACGCGAATCCACACGCGAGCGCCACCTCGGTCAGCGACCGGCCGGGTGCGTGCGACATCAACGACAGCGCCCGTTCGAGCTGCAGGCGCTTCACGAACTGGCCAAGCGTCTCGCCCACCACCGCCTGGAAGACGCGGTGGAAGTGGAACGGCGAGAAGTGCGCCGCTTTGGCCACCGACGCGAGGCTCACGTCTCCGTCGAGGTTGCCCACCACGTGGTCGATCGCGCGATTGACGCGAGCCACGTAGTCCTCGGGCGGCTCATCGGGGGCTTCCGGTCGAGTTCGCAAGATCTGGCAAGTCGCGGCGGAACGGCGTGGCATGGTAGCGGCTCGCTCGAAACCCGCAGGACCCGCAGTGCGCGGGGACACGAACCATGAACCCACTCACCATCGTCTTCGCCGCCGGGCTGCTGACCGGCGTGGCCACCACCGGCCTTCACCAGGATCCCGCACCGAAGAAAGCCGATCCCGTGCAACTCGGCAACTTCAGCGTCAGCCTGACCGTGAAGGACCTCGCGGTCGCACGCGCCTTCTACGAGAAGCTGGGCTTCGCCGAGGTCTCCGGCGACATGAAGCAGAAGTGGATCGTGCTGAAGAACGGTTCGGCCAAGGTCGGCCTGTTCCAGGGCATGTTTCCGAAGAACATGCTGACCTTCAATCCTGGCTGGGGCGGCGAGAAGGAGGAGCTGAAGGACTTCCAGGACGTGCGCGCGATCCAGCGCGTGCTGAAGCAGCGCGGCATTCCGTTCGCACTCGAGGCCGACGAGAAGACCGACGGCCCTGCCTTCTTCCAGATCACGGATCCCGACGGCAACCCGATCCTGGTCGACCAGCACGTCGGCAAGCCGAAGCGCTAGACAGCCCGCCAACGCCAGGCCCGCGTCGTTTCCGGATCGCGCCGCCGCGTCAGATCCCGAACCGGCACGGATCGTCGGGATCGATCACGAACGTCGGGAAGCCGGTGATCCACGCCGAGCCCTCGACCTCGGGCACGATCGCGGCGAACGGGCCGACCTTCGTTTCGCGTACGATGCGCGCGCGGAACTCGGTGCCGAGCACGCTCTGCGAACGAAACCACCGGCCGAGGCCGAGTTCGCCCTTGGCGTGCAGCACGGCGAGCTTGGCCGAGGTACCGGTGCCGCACGGCGAGCGGTCGTAGGCGGTGCCTGGGCACAACGTCAGCGCCTTGCTGCCGCAGGCCTCGCCGGCGATCGGCGCGAACAGCTTGACGTGATCGACGATCGCGTCCTCGGCGGCGTCGGGCAGTCGACCGCGCACGCCGTCGCGCACGAGCGCTTCTCGCACCGCGGTCGCCGCCTGCATCAGCACCGGCAGGTGCGCCTTCTCGACGGACAGGCCGAGCTGGTCGGCCTCGACGAACGCGAACCAGTTGCCGCCCCAGGCGACGTCGGCCGCGACCTTGCCGAAGCCGTGCACGTTCACGATCGCGCGTTGGCGGAAGAGGAACGACGGCACGTTGGTGATCGCGACGCTCTTCACCTTGCCCTTCTCGACCGCGACGCGGCAGGTGACCGCGCCGGCTGGCGTGTCGAGCACGAGTTCGGTGACGGGTTCCTGCGCCGCGACCATGCCCGTCGCGACCGCGACCGTGGCGACGCCGATCGCGCCGTGGCCGCACATGCCGAGGTAGCCGGCGTCGTTCGCGAACACGACGCCGAGGTGCGCGTTCGGCGTGCACGGCGGCAGCAAGAACGCGAGCACGATCGCGTCGTGGCCGCGCGGCTCGAGCACGAGAGCCTTCCGCAGGTGGTCGTGCGAACGCTGGAGCGCCGCGCGCTTCTCGGCCATCGTCGTGCCGGGGATCGGCGGCAGGCCACCGGTGACGATGCGCGTCGGCTCACCGGCGGTGTGCGAGTCGATCGCCTGGAGCACCTGCGAGAACTGCAGCATGGCGCGCATCATGCCTTGGCATCGCTTTCGAGGCAGCAACCCGGGCTGGCGCGCTGGATCGCCGCCACTTGTCGCGGCCCGGCACCCGATACATACTGAGTGTATGAAACGTACGAATCTTGTGCTTCCTGATGAGCTGCTCCGCGAAGCCGTACAGGTGAGCGGCGAGAAGACCTACTCCGGCGCGGTCGTCGTGGCGCTCGAAGAGTACGTGCGGCGCGCGAAGGCTCGCCAGATCCTGCGCCTGCGCGGATCCGGTGTCTGGGAAGGCGACCTGTCGGAGATGCGAGGCGACCCGGCCCCCCCGGCGAAGAGGAAGGCCAAGTGATCCTGGTCGACACCTCGGTCTGGATCGAGTTCTTCCAACCCCAGCGCCCCCTCGACCTGGCCCAAGCGATCGACTTCGACGAAGTCGCTACCTGCCCACCCATCGTCCAAGAAGTGCTGCAGGGCATCCGTCAGGCCGAAGCGTTCCGCGTGGCGCGGCTGGCCATGCTGGCCCTGCCAATCCTGGAGTCGCCAATGCCGATCGAGGTCTGGCTGGAGGCGTCCCAGCTCTACCGGACTGCGCGAAACGCTGGCATCACCGTGCGATCAGCGACGGATTGCCTGATCGCCGCGTGCGCGTTGCGGCACGACGCCGAGGTGTTGCATCGCGATCGGGACTACGACCACCTGGCGCGGGTCTCTTCGCTACGCGTCCGGCATCCATGACACCCGAGCACCCTCGGCATCACTTCTTCTTCGTGTAGGTCGCGCGGAAGCTCTCGAACGGCGCGGCCGTGCCGATGATTGCATGGTTGCTCGCGGACTTCGCCGCACCGTCGGCGGTGAACTCCATCATCATGCGCTGAGCGCTCGGCTGGCCCTGGTAGAGCGCGTTGCTGGTCGCGACGAACCTGCCGTCGGCGGTCCAGCGCGCCTCGAGCTGCATGACCTCGCCCATGTTGCTCACGTAGATGCCGCTGATGCAGTCGCGACCGGCATCGTGGGCCCAGAACACGTCGCCGAGGTACTTGCCCGGCATGCCCTCGGCCTCGCCCTCGGTCTTGCCGTGCAGCACCGCACCGCCGTATCGCGCGACGAACGTGTCGGTGCCGGTGATCTTCATCGGCGGCGCGCCCGGCATCATCACCATCTCGCCGACGACCGCGTAGGTGCCGGCCGACTTGCCCAGGCGCACGATCTGCTCGTTCGCCTTCGCCCCCATCCACGACGCACCGTCGAGGGTGGCGCTGAAGCCGTCGCCGCCGCGCGTGAACGTGCCGTCGATCATGTGCAGCGGCTCCCCCTCGGCGAGCAGCAGGTGCATCGTGTGCTTCATCGTCTCGCCGTCGACCTTCATGACCGAACGCTGGGCGTAGGTCGTTCCCGCCTGCCTGGTCAGCGAGATCTGCACGTGCGAGCCGTCGGGCAGCAGTTGCAGTTCGTTCAGGTAGGCCTGGCCGCCGCTGTTGACGCTGGCGTTGACGTAGCGCTTGTTCTCGCGATCCCAGCCGAGGTAGCTGCGGTGCACGAAGGTGCCGTCGATCCCCTCGAACTGCACCGCGAAGTCGCCCTGCACGAAGTGGCCGTCGAGGCACCACGCGTAGGTGCCCTTGCCGGTCCACTTCGTCGTCGGCCCACCGGGCTCGTTCATCACGCCGCCGCCGGTCCAGTTGCCGAGCATCGGCGCGAGCTTCTGCAGTTCGGGCGCGGGGCCGGGCGGGGCGTCCTGGGCGGGGAGCAGCACGGGGAGCAGCAGCAGGAACGACGACGCGGCGCGAGTGTGGTTCATGGCGGGTGCGTGCGAAGCGGAGCGCGGCACTAGAAGCCTGGTGGCGAACCACGTCGAGGCCGCGATCGCGTTTCGACGGCGACTTCGGATGCGCGGCACGACCGTGCAGCGCGGCGCGACAATGCGTGGAGGGGCGCGAACTCCTGCCTGGCAATGACACTCGTTGAGCCGGCGCACCCCCCTCGCGATACTCCCGCGCCCCCGAATGCCCGCACCCGACCTCTGGACCTGGATCACCATCCCCGCGATCGGTGGCGTCATCGGTTGGAGCACCAACTGGCTCGCCGTGAAGATGATCTTCCGGCCGATCAAGCCGCGCCGCTTCCTCGGGATCCGCATCCAGGGCCTCGTCGGGCGCCGCCAGCACGAACTCGCGAAGGCGATCGGCCGCGTCGTCGGCAATCACCTCGTCGAGCACAAGGACGTCGTGAAGAGCCTCAACAAGCTCGACTTCCACGGCATCCTCGGCGGCGTGCTCGATCGGGGCCTCGGCCCCAAGATCCAGGAACTGCGCGGCCTGCCGCTGATCGGCGGCTTCCTGACCGAGGAGCGCGTGCGCGACCTGCGCAACTCGATCGTCGACGGCATCATGAAGCACAAGGAGGCCGTGCTCGACGAAGTCGAACGTGGTCTCGCCGCCGGCCTCGACGTTCCCGCCCTCGTCGAGAAGAAGGTCGCCGGCTTCGCGATCGAGAAGCTCGAGGCGCTGATCCTCGAAGTCGCGAGCCGCGAGCTGAAGGCGATCGAGATACTCGGCGGCGTCCTCGGCGTGTTGATCGGCCTCACCCAGGTGGCGTTCCTGTACTTCCGCTGACCGTTACGGCCCCGCCGACGGACGACTAGATCCCCCGCCATGTCGGTTCGCCCCGCCATTCCCGCCCTGCTGCTCGCCTCCCTGCTCGCGCCGGCGCAGGCCCAGGAGCAGAAGGTCATCGCCTATCCGGTGCGCGACGCGCTGTCGCCGTTCCGCAACCCGACCGACGTCTACGCGCCGCCCGACGAGGTCTTCCGCCTGCTGCGCGTCATGCAGGCACTGGCCGACGCGCGCGGCGCTCCCAAGCAACCGGACGCCGACGGCCGCGAGAGCCTGGACGACCCGCGCTGGCGCGCCGCCCGCGACGACCTGCACCGACAGAATCTCGACGCCGGTTACCTCGCGCAGATCATCCGCGTGAACAAGAACGCCGCCGACCGCGCGACCGCGTTCTACGGCATGTTCTACCTGGCGAACGTCGACCACGTGTTCGAGTTGATCGCGCACATCCCCGGCGAGCCGGTGCGGGCCACGCGCGAGGCGGCGTTGCCGCGCGCGATCGAGTTCCTGCGCAAGAACCTGCGGCGCAAGTTCGGCGACCTGACCAAGGAGCAGCAAGACGAACTGGTCAGGGCGCTGCCGGAACCGGGCAGCCCGGTGGCGCGCGCCGGCGGGCTCAACCGCCGTCCGGTGCCTGGCGACCACCTGCACGCGTTGACCCTCGTGCCGTTCTTCCAACTGCTCGACCTCGACGATCCGCTCGACCAGGCGCAGGGTGCGTGGTTCCTGAAGGAGACGTTCGCGCTGCGCGGCGACCTCGCGCTGCGCTGGCTCGAACCGGCGCTGCCGCGACTGCGGCAGCTGCTCGGCTCGAAGTCGTCGCAGGTGCGCGATCAGGTCATCAGCCTGTTCCGCACGATCGGGCCGGAGAAGCTGCGCGAGCCGCCGGTCGACGATGCTCGCGCGCTCGTCGACTGGGCCGACGAGGCGAGCAAGGCCCTGTTCCCGCCGATCCGCAACCTCAACGACGCGATCGTGCAGCTGCACGCGAGCCCCGAACGCGATGCACTCGCCGCGGCCGGAGTGGCTGCGCTCGAGAACTCGTCGATCGGCGATCCGTTCACCGGCCAGCGCGCCGACGGCACCTGGCTGCGCGGTTTCCGCGTCGCGCGCGTGCCCGACGAACTGAAGCCCCTGGCCATCCCCGCCGAGGCCATCATCACGCACGTCAACGGCATCGCCGTGGGCGACGCCGCGTCGCTGCTCACCACCGTGCGGCGACAACTCGACACGCGTTCGTGGCCGCGCACCCTGGTCGTCGACTACGTGCTCAAGGACGCGAGCCGGGCGATCGAGTACCGCGTGCTGTGACCGGCGCGCGCGCCGTTCACTTGTAGGTCTTCAGCACCCACTCGCGCCACTTGGCGTCGAACGCCTCGGGTTCGAGGTCGTAGACGGCGAGCAGTTGCTCGACCTGGCGCGAGACCCCGTAGCTGCCCTTCAGCCCGACCAGGAAGCGGCCGAACCGCGCGCGATCCGTGGTCATCAGCCAGTCGACGCGCGACCACGCCTGCAGGTGCGCCCAGTAGCCGAAGTCGGTCTTGGTCGCGAGCTCGGTGAACGGGATCAGCAGCCGCGGGTGCTGCGCGCGACCCTTCGTCTTCGCGTGCCACTTGTGCTGCGTCTCCTGGTCGACGCTCTCCTCATCCTTGATCGTCGCCATCATCGTGCGCGTCGGCACCTGGCGTTCGTACCAGTGCGAGAGCCCGAGCGAGACCCAGTACGGCGCGCCGCCGGCCGCGTCGCAGAACATCCCGATCAGGTGGTAGCGGAACAACGCGTGCACGGTCGCCTCGTCGCGCACCTCGTCGTCCTCGGCCGCCAGGGTGAGGCCGTTCTGCTGCGTCGCCGGGTAGTAGTGCCGCTGGCCGAGCTGGCTCTTCGTGTTGCAGAACCGGTCGTGGTAGCGCGCCAGGTCCGACTTCTTCTGGAACAGCAGCAGCGGAAACTTCCGCTTCTGGCCGAGATGCGTGCCGGTCGCGTCGTCGTGGCCGACCAGCGTCGCGAACTCGGCGTAGAGCTCCTCGGCGCGCAGCGCGTACAGGTGCAGCCGCAGCCACGGCTCGAGCTTGCTCGCGCGTTCGGGGAACTTGCCGTGGCGCTTGCGGAGCCGCTGCAGGTCGGCGTTCGTGAGCTTGCGCGCTTCCGACTCCTCGGGCATCCCGGCGGTGCCGAGCGAGCTGCCGATCAGGAAGTGCGGCGTCTCGATCCACAGGATGCGGCCGGCACCGAGCACCTTCTCGATGTCTTCGGTGCGCTGGTCGTTGGCCCACACGAACGGGCCGTAGGCAACGATGCCCGCCGCCGCCATCGCCTTGGGATCGCCGCCCGTGAACGGGTCCTTCGGTCCGGCCTTGACCACGTCCTCGTCGTCCTTCGTGGTGCCGGGCGCAGGGTTCTGCGCGAGCAACGACGATGCAAACAGCACGGCGGTAGCGACAGCTCGGAGCGGATTCATGCGCGGAAGGCGGAGCGGCGGCGCGAGGTTACCACGATCGGCGCGGACCTTGCCGGGGATCGCCGCCCGGTAACATCCCGACATGCGTCGCCGCGTCCTGCTCGCCGCCCTCGCTGTCGCGCTCGCGATCGCGCTCGGCTACTGGCTCACGCGAGACCCGGATGTCGCGCCGCCTTCGCAACCGGAGCAGCGCGTCGAGCCGACGCGCACCGAGCCCGCAGCACCGCATGTCGTGGAGCGCACCGCGACAGGGGACGCGGCGGCCGATCCCCGCGCGGAACCCCCACCCCCGCAGCCGACGACCAGCACGCCGCGCACCCTCGGGCTCGTCCTGCGCGTTCGCCTGCGCGGCCTGCATCCCGACGCGCCGTGGACCACGAAGCTGCGCGTCGATCTCGAAGGCCGCGACGACGCCCGCGACGAGTGGCTCGACGTCGACACCTCGGCGACCGTCGACGCGGAGGGCCTGGCGACGATCGAGCTGCCCGACTGGTACGCAACCGCGACGCAGCAGAAGGGGCGCCTCGAAGCCGACGATCCGAACTACCAGGACGTCGAGCACGGCTGGACCGACAAGCTCGACCTCGCGCAAGAACTCGTCCTCGACGTGCAGGCCGTCGCGGTGCTGACCGGGCGCGTCGTCGACGCCGCTGGCCAACCGGTTCCCGCCGCGCGCGTCGTCGCGTTCGCGCTGCGTTCCGGGCAGCCGGTCGACGGACAACTCGGCACCACGAACTGCCGCGCCGACGGCACCTGGCGGCTCACCGCGCCGAGCGGAGTGCCGCTGTGGCTGCTCGCCGTGCCGATGCACGCCGCCGCCAACGTGCGACGCTCTGTCGGTCGCGACGGCGCCATCCGCGACCACGGCGAGATGCGCGCTGACCTGCTGCCGGCCTCGGCGACCGCGACGGGTCACCTCGGAACGCCGACCGCAGTGCCGGACCTCGTTCTGGGCGCCGCAGCGACGATCACGGGTCGCGTGCGTTGGCTCGACGGCGAAGGCCTGCCCGACGTTCGGGTGCACGCGTTGCCGCGCGGCGGTTCGACGTTCGCCCTCGAGAGCAGCACGTTCGTGCAGCGCGACATCGACGGCCGGCTGTCGCCCGGAGCGGTGGCGGCGACCGTCGACGGCGGCGAGTTCGTGTTGCCGGCCGTGCCCGGCGTGTCGCTCGACGTGCAGGTGCGTTCGCTCGGCGGCAGCGAAGAACACGGCGTGCTGATCGGTCCGCCGCTGCAGCAGTCCGCCGTCGCGCCCCAGCGCCTCGAGTTCACGCTGCCGCGGCCGGTGCTGGTGGTCGTGCGCAACGGCGACGCCGTCGTCGGGGACGCGACCGTCGAGATCGAAAGCGGGACAAAGCTGCGAACCAACCGGCGCGGGGAACTGCTCGTGGTGCCGACGGGCATGGTGCGGCTGCGCGCGGGGCACCAGCGGCTGCGTTCGCCGTGGCGCGAAGTCGGGCCCCCGGATGCGCGCGCGACGATCGAACTGGCGCTGTCGGCGGAACTCGTCGAGGTCGCGATCGAGTTCGACGGCGACTTCCGGGTGCGCAACACGATCGTGCAGTGGCGGCGCGACGATGGCATGGAGGGGCGCGAGCACCTGCTGCGCGACGACCGGCCGGGTGCGTTCCGCGTGTTCCTCGAGCCGGGGCGTTACCGGGTGACGGCGGGGCCGGGCGGCGGCGAGCGCAACGGCGTGTTCCTGCTGCCGGTGGAGCGCGACATCGAAGTCGGCGCCGAGCGCGTCGAACTGCGGCTGCCGGCAGTGTTCGGCGGGACGTTCACGGTGATGGCGACGAACCGCGCGGGCGCGTGGGTCGGCGGGCGGTGCGTGCTCCTCGCGCCGTCGGGCGAGGAAGTGCCGGTGCGCTTTCGCAGGAACGGGGGCGAAGGAACGGACGGGGAACTGCTGCCCGATGGCACGAATGCGTGCACGCGCGTGCTGGCGCCGGGGGAGTACGAACTGCAGTGCGACTTCGGCGAGCACGGGGCGGTGCGCGAACGGTTCCGCGTGACGCCGCGCGAAGTCACCGAGGTGCGCGTTCGGTTGCCGTGACCGCCATCCGGAGGCGGCGACGAGTCTGCCGACCCCACGGCACGGCCGCGGTCGCCACCCACCTACCGCGTCAGCGCCCGCGCGAACGCTTCGCCCGCGGCGCCACCTTCCCCGACTTCGCCTTGCCGCCCTTGCCCTTCGGCGCACACGCCGCGATCAGGTCGTAGCTGATGCGCAGCAGACGACGCAGCTCGGCATCGTCCGCCAGCGCTGCCTCGTCGACCGTGATCCAACCGTGCTTGCCGACGTACTTCGCGACCCGGAACCCGGCGCGCGTCACCAGCAGCGACTGCAGGTCGAGCCCGACCTTCATCCC
Source organism: Planctomycetes bacterium UBA2386 (assembly GCA_002343845.1). The sequence continues at coordinate 73,439 of DDSQ01000009.1, forward strand.
GACGCACCACCCGCCGTCCTCCTCGCCGCAGCCGGCGAAGATCTTGCCGCGCACGTAGAAGTGCGGCTGCCCGCCGAGCCGCGACGACTCCTCGACGTCGTCCAGCGTCGCGCACAAGCGCCGCACCCGCGCCAACAGGTCGGAACGCGCACCCTTCGGTCGGCTCGCCATCGTGGCGCCGATCATGCCACGCGCCCCCGACTTCGCCTCGCCACGGATGGAACCCGCCCGCCCCCAGCGGCACTCGGGCGCCGCCATGCCCTGTGCGCAGCAGTCCGCTGACGAACGCGACCCCGCCGGCTATCCTCGCTGGCCCGATGCTGCGTGCGTCCGTTCTCACTGCCCTGCTCCTGCTGCCCGCCGGCGATCCGACGCCGGTCGGCTTCGCGGTGCTCGCAGGCTTCGAATACAAGGAAGGCGAGGCGCTGCCGAAGGAGGTCACCGCCCTCGACGGCAAGCAGGTGACGATCCGCGGCTTCATGCTGCGCGAGGTCCCGGGCAGCGGCGCCGTCAACCAGTTCCTGCTGATCAACGAGGCGTGCGGCTGCAACGGCACGCCGAAGCTCAACGAGATCGTGTTCTGCACCCTGCCCGACGGCGTCACGATGGAAGTCAAACCCGGCGTCGTGACCGTGACCGGCACGCTCTACGTCGGCGAGGAGAAGGAAGACGACGTCGTGATCATGCTCTACCAGATGGACGCCGACTCGGTGCAGTGAGCGAGTGAACGCCGCCCGCATCCTGCTGCTCGTTGCAGCGGCCTCGCCGCTGCTCGCCATCCTGCCGCTCGGCCAGGACTCCGCCGCGACCGACTGGGCGAAGGAGGTCGAGCGCGCCTGCACCTCGCCCCGCTACGGCCTGCGGCTCGCGGCGTCGCGCAAGGTCGCGGCCGCCGGGCCTGCGGCGATCCCGGCCGTGGCCGCCTACGCGCAGAAGAACGGCAACAACGCGCTGCCGTCGGCCCTCGTCGACGCGATCGCCGACCAGACGCACCTCGAGGCGGTGGTCTGGGAGCAGCTCATCGCCTGGAGCAAGGACCGCGACTTCTACTGGCGTGCTTCGGCCCTGCGCGGGCTGGCCCTGCGCGCGCCGCGGCTGACCGGCGAGCTGATCGCGAAGGAGCTGCACGGACTGTTCGTGTCGTTCCGCGACGATCCGGCCTGGCTGATGCGAACCCACGCGCGGCTCGGCCTCGTGCTGACCGGGGACGACGCCGCGGCGGCGCTGCCGGAGGACGATCCACGCGCCAGGGCGCGGCTGCCGATGCTGCTGCTGCAGGAGAACCGCGTGCCGCGACTGCAGCCGTTGCTCGACGCACTCGCCGACGAGCGCACGTTCCAGGGCGTGCCGTGGGGCCAGCAGGTCGCCGGCGAAGTTCACAAGACGCTCAAGACCTGGCTCGGCGATGCGCATCCGCTGGCAGCCGGCGGGTCGTTCGCCGACACCGCGTCCGGCCTCACGGCCCTGCGCGAAGCCTGCGCCAAGAAGAGCGGGCAAGAACTGGTCGTGCCGGCGATCCTCCGCGACGGAGCGACGCCCTTCAGCGGCGGCATCGAGCTGTTGTCGTGCAAGCACGGCGACCAATTCGTGCAGTGGACCGACGAGGGCGACCTGGCGTTCGGCATCGACGCCACGAAGACGCTGCGCTTGCCAGCCCAGGTTCGGGACAACCTGTCGAAGGATCGCACGGCGCTGATCCTCGGCGACGTCCTCGGCGTCGTGGTATGCGACAGCATCCGCCTGCGCTGGCAGTCGCCGAAGGTGCACGCCAAGGCTGCTCCCGCGAGCCTGCCGCAACCGGCAACAGACTGGCTCAAGGCGCTCGCCGCCGCGATCGAAGAAGCCGGAGAACCACGCCTCGCCGCGCATTTGCGCGCTGGCCTCGAACAGTTCGCCGCGCGCTGACCAGGAGACACCAACCCGATGTGTGGCATCATCGCCGTGTCGCGCCGAGCCGGGCGCCGCACCGCTCCGACCGCGCCGACGCTCCTCGCGGCGTTGGCCGTCGCCGAACGCGCGTTCGGCGCGGGGTTCGATCCGACCAACCTGACGACGGCGGCGGACGCGCTCGAAGGCATCGACCGTGAACTGCGCGGCGTGCCGGGCCTGTGGATGTTGTTGCGCGAGGTCGATGCCGCCCGAGCGTTGGCGACGCGCACGCAGGCGCTGCACGAACAGCTCGCCGCGTTCGAACGGTCGCTCGACGCAACCACCGGCAGCGGTGCGGATCCGACGCTCGAATTGCGCAACCAGGCGATCGTGCGCACAAAGGACGCCCTGTGGTCGATCCGGCGCGACCGCCTGCGCCATGCCGAGGGCGTGCGTTCGCTCGCCGGCGGCGACGTGCCGCATCTCGCCGCGGCAGCGGCGTTCTCGAGCCTGCAGATCGCGTTCGACGCGCTCGACCGCTTGGAGGTGCGCGGCCGCGACTCGGCCGGCATGTCGGTGGTGTTGTCCGGCATCGATCCCGAACGCCAGGACCTGCGCCAGCTGCGCGCCGGGCGCGACGGCGATCCGCTGTTCCAGGACGGCTCGGTGCGCGTCGCCGACGGGCGCATCGTGATCGTCTACAAGCACGCCGCGGAGATCGGCGAACTCGGCGACAACACGGCGGCACTGCGCGCCTCGGCGCGCGGCGATCGCCTGCTGCAGGCCGCGCTGCGCGACGCGAACGTCGAGGCGCTCGTGCTCGGCCACACGCGCTGGGCCAGCGTCGGCATCATCAGCGAACCCAACGCGCACCCGCTCGAGCAGCGCGAGGAACCGGACGCCGGCGGCGCGTTCGTGCTCGGCGTACTGAACGGCGACGTCGACAACCACCACGCGCTCGTCGCCCAGCACGGCCTGCGGCTCGCGGCGCCGATCACCACCGACGCGAAGGTGATCCCGGTGCTGGTGTCGCGCGCGATGGGCGACGGGCAGGGGCTCGCGGCGGGCTTCCGCCGCACGGTGGCGACGTTCGACGGTTCGGTTGCGATCGCCGCCGCGAGCACGCGCGAGCCCGATCGCCTGGCCTTGGCGCTGCGTGGCTCCGGGCAGGCGCTGTACGTCGGCGTCGCCGAGGACACGTTCGTCGTCGCCAGCGAGCCGTACGGCGTGATCGAAGAGTGCAGCCGCTACCTGCGCATGGACGGCGAGACGCCGGGCAATCCGCAGAACGTCGCGGCGTCGCGCGGCCAGGTCGTCGTGCTCGACCGCACCCGCGCCGGCGAGATCGCGGGCATCACGCGGCTGGCCTACGACGGCACGCCGCTGCCGGTCGAAGAACGCCACCTGACGCGCGGTGCCGTGACGACGCGCGACATCGACCGCGGCGACTTCCGCCACTTCCTGCAGAAGGAGATCGGCGAAGCGCCGCTCTCCCTGCAGAAGACGCTGCGTGGGCGCATCGTCGAGGATGGCGGCCGGCTGCGCACCGCCTTGCCGCCCGCGTCGCTGCCGCCGGCCGTGGCGAAGGCGCTCGCCTCGGGCGCCACGCGGGCCATCGTCGTGATCGGCCAGGGCACCGCCGCAGTCGCCGGCCAGGCGATCGCCGAGGCGATGACCGACGCGCTCGCACGTTCGCCGATCGTCGTGCAGGCGATGCCAGCGACCGAGCTCAGCGGTTTCCGCCTGCGGCCCGACATGCGCGACACGCTGATCGTCGCGGTGTCGCAGTCGGGGACGACCACCGACACCAACCGCACCGTCGACCTGGTGCGTGGGCGTGGCGCGTCGGTGCTCGCGATCGTCAATCGCCGCGGCAGCGACCTGACCGACAAGGCCGACGGCGTGCTCTACACCAGCGACGGCCGCGACATCGAGATGAGCGTCGCGAGCACCAAGGCCTTCTACGCGCAGTGCGCGGCGGGGCAGTTGCTCGCGCTGGCTCTCGCCCGCGCCGCCGGCGTGCACGACGACCGGCGCGAAGACGAACTGCTGCAGGCGGTGGTCGGTCTGCCGGCCAAGATGCGCGAGGTGCTGGCCCAGGACGAGGCGATCGCCGAGGTCGCGCGCAAGCTCGCGCCGCAGCGCCGCTACTGGGCGCTCGTCGGCAACGGCAAGAACCGCGTCGCCGCCGCCGAGGTCCGCATCAAGCTCAGCGAGCTCTGCTACAAGTCGATCGCCTGCGACGCGACGGAGGACAAGAAGCACATCGATCTGTCGGCGGAGCCGCTGATCCTCGTGTGCGCGGCCGGACTCACCGGATCGACCGCCGACGACGTCGCCAAGGAAGTCGCGATCTACCGCGCTCACAAGGCCTGTCCGATCGTGATCGCGACCGCCGGGGAATCCCGCTTCGGCGCCGCCGCGGCGACCATCACGGTGCCCGCCGTGCATCCGTCGCTCGCCTACGTGCTCAGCACGATGGCGGGCCACCTGTTCGGCTACCGCACCGCGCTGGCGATCGACCAGCTGGCGCTGCCGTTGCGGCGCATGCGCGGCGCCATCGAGGCGACGTTCGGTCCCGGTATTTCGACCGACGATGTACTCGGCGCGCTGCAACCGCACCTGCAGCCGCCGTGGCTCGAGTTCCGCCGCGAACTGCTGCACGGGCGCTACGACGGCACGCTCGAAGCGCGGACCGCGGCCCGGCTCACGTCGTTGTGCAACTACGCGCTCGGCTACGTGCCGCTCGATGTCTTCGCGGTCGAGTTCGGCGAACCCGGCACGCCGGGCGTCGTCGTCGATCGCCTGACCGAGGAGCTCACCGTCGCGATCGATCAACTGACGCGCCCGATCGACGCGATCAAGCACCAGGCGAAGACCGTGACCGTCGGCATCTCGCGTTCCGACGAGGCGGTGCTGACCGTGCCGCTCGTGCGCGAAACGCTCGCCGCGGGTGCGGTGCGCGAACACCTGACCTACCGCGACCTGAAGGCGCTCGCCGGCTTGGATCCGGCGGTCGTCGAAGTGCTGGGCAGCACGCGCTACCGCATCGACGGCGACCTCGAGGGGGGCACCGCGCGCATCCACGTGCTCGACCAGCGCGGCATCGCCGCCACGCTGCGATCGCGCGCCGCCGCCAATCCCACGCTGCGTGGCACCAAGCACATGGTCGCGACCGAGAAGCACCTGCTCGTCGCCCGCGGGCGCAACGACGACCGCACGGTCGTGATGGTGCCCGAGGTCGACCAGAACCGCACCGTCGGCATCACGCTGCTGCACGTGCGGTTCCACGAACACCTCGACGTCGCCACGTCGTGCTCGGTGCTCGCCAGCTACCGCAACCGCTACGGCGCGCTCGCCGACGCGGTGACCGAGACCGAGCCGTCGTTCGACGAAGGACTGCTGGCGGCGATGCCCGTCGTCGACCTGCTGTGTGAGCCGATCAGCGCGCTCGCCGATCGCTGGCGGCACGGCACCTTGCAGCGCGGCTGATGCCGAGCCTGCGACCGTGCCGCCGCGCCCGCGCGAGCGTCGTCGGCGCCGCCGGCCTGCTGCTCGCCGCCTGCGCGCTGACCCCGGCACCAGCGCCGGTCCTGGCCTTGCCGGCGCGGGCTGCGTCGACGCCGGGCAGCGCCCTGGCGAAGCTCTGGGCGAAAGTGCCGCTCTGCGCGCGCGAAGCCGCCGTCGCGGAGCAGTTCGAACTGGGCAACGTGCCGGCGTGGCTCGCCGAGCTCACGCCGGTGCAACTGCGCGCAACGATCGGCGACCGCGAACGGGTCGCGACGATCTGGTGCACGCCGGACGTGTTCGGTGTCGGCAACGACGACGATTGGCTGCGCATGCCGGTGACACCGCAGTTGGCCCAGCAGCTCGCCGACCGGCTCGACTGCGTGCTGCCGACGCGAGTCATCGTCGACGCGATCTGGCAGCAGTCCGGCGCGCGGGTGACGCCAACGCCGTTCCATCCGCGCGAACACGACATCACGTCGGTCGCGGTGTTCGCGGCGAGCCACGCGGCGATCGACCGCCAGCTCGAGGGGACGCGCCGCGGCACCCTGGTCGCCGGGCAGAAGAAGGACGTCGTGATCTCGGCGCTGCTGGCCGACTGGCCGGGACGGGTCGTGATCTACGGCTGGCACCGACCCGACGGCAGAGCGATCCAGCCGCTGTCGAAGGTGCACACCACGCCGCACGTCGACTACAGCCACGGCATCCGCTTCGTTCTGCGCACGATGCTCGTCGACGGCCACCGGACGACCGTCGATGCGGTGCTCGCCGATCCCGTGCTGCACGTGCTGCTCAGCGACGAGGGCCCGGTCGCGCCGGCTCGTTACCGCACGTAGCGGTAGGTGCCGCCGTTCTCGGCCGCGAGGCGCTTCAGCAGGTCGGAATCGATGCCGAGGCCGATGCAGTGGATCACGATCTGGCGCGTCCGGTTCCAGCGGCGCACTTCCTCGAGGATCTCCTCGGGCACCGTCACCCGGCCCGAGGTCGGGGTGCCATCGGTCAGCAGGTAGATCGTGTCGACCTGCCGATCCTCGAACGCCTTCTCCAGCGACTCGAAGATGTTGGTGCCAGCACCCAGCTCGAGGCGGTTCGTGGCCTTCAGCAGCTCGGCCCGGTTCTCCTCGCTCAGGCGCCGCAGCGCGTCCCAGTGCGGATGCACCTTGGTCTCGTAGGCGATCAGGTTGACGTGGACCGTGTCGGGCAGCGCCGTGACCACGCGCGACAGTTGCGCCTTCGCCGCATCGAGCCGCGTGAACTTGCGGTCGGTGCCGATCGGTTCGCGCATCGAGCCGCTGCGATCGACGAGGAACGCGATGCGGTTGCTGACGATCGGAATGTCGTGGTAGACGACCGTGTTGCCCCCGCTCGAGTTGCCACCGCTGCGCACGGTGTCGGCGTGTGGCAGCGCGAAGCCGGTCTGGTTCTTCAGCCACCAGCTCTCCCACTCCCGCTTGCTGAAGCAGCGGGTGCCGGTGTGCACGAACAGCGCGTGCTCGAGTTCGGTGGCGAGCCGGCCCTCCTCCTTGCCGTAGCGCGCGATCAGCAGCGGGATCGACGCGACGTCGCGGCACTTGGCGAGGTAGCGAATGCTCAGCGAACGCATCTCCCACGCCCGGTGCGTCAGCCCCTGCTGCGCCTGCGTGACGCCGGCGTCGGCGCCGAGTTCGAGCAGCATCGCGAGCCCGTGCATGCGGTTCTCGAATTCGGGCGCCGCCGCCAGTGCGGCGAGGTCTTGGCGCCACGACGGGTCCTTGGCCAGCAGCGTGTGCAGCCCCGCGGCCAGTTCGAGCGCCTTCTTCCTGCCCGCGCGCAGGTCGGCGCGGATGCGTTCGACGAGCGGGCGAACGGCCTCGGGCGGCGCCTCCTGCAGCAGCAACTTGGCGGCTTCGCGGCGGCTCGGCTGCGCATCGTCGAGCCCCACGGTGATCAGCCACTTCAGCAGCGCCGCGTCTTCGGCGGCGACCGGCGCCGCAGTCCGCAGCGCGCGCCGCACGACGTCGTTCGCGATGCCACCGAAGCGCAGCAGCACCGGGTAGTAGTCCGGATCGCGCACGTGCACGAGTCCGCCGATCAGATCGGCCGCGACCGACGCGCGCGGCTCGCCGACGACGCGCTCGAGCACGTCGATGGTCAGCGCCTTGGCACGCTCGTGCTTCTCGAGCAGGAGCTGCCGCCAGGCGACCGCGGCGAGTTCGAGTTCGCCTTCGAGCGCGAGCTTGATGCGCGCCGCGCTGACCGGCGCCACGCCCTGGACGGCCTCCATGCGGCGCAGCAGCTTGAGTCGCGGCGCTGGAGGGCCCTCGGCGACGAGCAGCGGGGCCAGCCCGCGATGCGCGCGTTCGAGACCGCTGTCGACCAGGGCCGACAGGATCGCGTCGCGTTCGGCCGCGGGCACCTCGGCGTCGGGCAGTGCCACTCGCACGAGCAGCGCATCGAGCGGGCGATCGCCGAGCCGCACCAGCGCCGCCGCTGCGGCGATCCGCACCGACACCGGCGCCGACGTGCGCTGCAGCACCGCGGTGATGTCGCCTTGCAGCGACGGCCTGGCGACCGCGGCGATCGCTTCGAGCACGCTGGCCGCGAACGTGGTGTCGCCGGCAGTCTGCAGTTCGGCTTGCAGGAACGCCGTCATCGCGGGGTCGTCGATCGCGCCGAGCCACACCATCGCCTTCTTGCGTTGGGCTGCCCTCGGCACGTCGCGGGGAATCGCCCGGTAGTCGGCGATCGCCTGCTGCACACGGTCGACCGAGGCCTCGACGGGTTCGGGCTCCTGGGCGCGAGCGCCACCGAGCAGCGCGCCGGCGGCGAGCAGCGACACGAAGAAGGAACGGCAGCGCACGGCGAGTCCGGTCGGGGCCGGAACCTTGTAACCGCCGGAGCGCCCGGGCGCAGCCCCGTATCGACGACTGCCCACCCCGCTCGCCGCATCGGCGTCGACCCCGTATGAGCGCCCCCATGGCTCCGCTCCGATCGCTCGCGTTGCTGTTCGCCGCCGCCACCGTCCCTGCGCAGGCTCCCGCGACGCCCGGCTCGCCCGCCGCGGCACCGCCGAGCGAGCGGCTGCTGGTCTGCAACAAGGCCGAGCACTCGCTGTCGATCTTCGATCTCGCCGCGAAGAAGGAACTCGCGGTCGTGCCGACCGGGCGCGGCCCGCACGAAGTCGCAGTGTCGCCCGACGGTGCCACCGCCGTCGTCACCGACTACGGCGACCAGATGCCGGGGCAGACGCTGACGATCGTCGACATCGCCGCCGCCAGCGTGCTGCGCACGATCGATCTCGTCGGCCCCGAGAAGGGGTCCGATGGCCTGACCAGGCAGCGCGCGTTCCTGCGGCCGCACGGCGTGCAGTTCGTGGCGCCGGATCGCGTCGTGGTGACCAGCGAGTCGACACGCCGCCTGCTGCTCGTCGACCTCGCCGCGGGCGCGGTGACGCGCACGTGGAGCACGCCGCAGGCGACGATGCACATGGTCGCGGTGAGCGCCGACCTGCGCACGGCCGCGGCGACGAGCATCCGGGAAGGCAACGTCGTCGCGTTCGCGCTCGACGGCGACGCCACCGCGGCGAAGGCGCCGATCGCGTGCGGCGACGGCAGTGAGGGGCTCGCGATCGATCCGGTGCGCGGGCACGTGTGGGTCGGCAATCGCTCTGCGAACACGGTGTCGGTCGTCGACGCGACGGCGGGCAAGGTCGTGAAGACGCTGCCGACCGGCGACTTCCCATTCCGCATCGTGTTCGCGCGCGGCGGCGAACTGGCGGTGGTGACGTGCGCCGAGGGCGGCCAGGTGCAGGTGTTCGACGCAGCGAAGGGCGAGATGCTCGGCGAAGTGTCGATCCACGCGGATGTCAGCGAACAGAGCGCGATGCCGATGGGGATCGCCGTCGATCCGGCGGGCAAGCGCGCGTTCGTCGCGTGCGGGCGCGGCGAGTTCGTCGCGGTGATCGATCTGGGGAAGATGGCGGTCGTCGATCGGCTCGCGGCGCGGAAGGGCTGCGACGGGATCGCGTTCGGGCGGCGGGAGTGACAGCGGTGCCCTTCCGAGTACCACTCAGGAGTCAAGCGAAGAGCGTGCGGCGCTTTCTCACCGCACGACGAGCTTCTGCGACTCCACCTCGGCTTCGCCGCGCTGCTTGTCGAGCTGACCTCCCTGTACTTCGACCAGCACGATCTCATTCCTCATGATGCCATCGACACGGAGCACGCCCCCTGGTCCCAACTGCGCCCCGAACCGACGCTCGGGGCATCGCTTCAGCGCAAGGGACAACTTCTGACCTGCCGCGAGTGGTGCTCCCGAGGCATCGCACACAGCCATCTTGATCGTGGTCGTCGCCACGTCGCCGACCACCGAGACTTCTTCTCCCGCACGCACGGAGCAACTCGCGAAGAGAACCGGCTGGTAGTTGAACGAGTCGGCGTTCTTGGCCACGGCAGAGAACAACCACTCGCCGACCAGCATCGGGGCAACCACGAATGTCCCATCCGCCCCGACGGCGGCTTCGGCAGCCCATCCGGGATTGCCGACGCCGTTGACGACGCGGTGCGCTCGCACTTTCGCCGGTGCGCTACCGTCCACGAGCACGCGGCCCGTGACCACGCCCGGCACGTAGGGCGCGCCATCCAGCACGATGGGAGCATGGCTGTCGTCGATGCCAGCGACGACCTTGGCGATCCCCGCTGCAGTCAACACGGGGACGCCGTCCGACATCACGATGGCCAGGTCGAGGCGCACCGTACCCGAGGCGTCGACGTCGAGTTCGAATGCGCCCGTTTGCGCATCGACGGCGACCCACTTGCTCCGCAACTCACTGCCACGCCGATCATCAACGGCACGCACGCGTGGCTTGAACCGCAGGATGCCAGCGGGTTCGACGACGCCGCGAATGCGCATGCCGCGATCGAGTGCAACTTCCACATCGACGGGCTCGTCGCTGGGTGCGAGCTTGACCGTCGCCGCCCGGTACTGCGGGTGTTCGCACTGCAGCAACGCTTCCGTCGCCGGGCCCACCCACCGTACCACGGCGGTTCCATCCGCCTCGGTCTTGGTCTTCACGAGCACGCCGCTGCGCGGCCACGTCAACATGCGGATGCCCTGCGCGTCGGCAACGTGGGGCAACGTCGCGTCGGTCGGGTTTCCTGGGCCCGAACTGCCGACGACAATGCGCACGACGGCGCCCGCCACCCCGAGTCCGGTCTGACGATCGAACGCGCGGATGCGATGCACGCGCTGCGGTGGCAGGACCACGTCGGCGACGCACGTGCCGTTCTCAGGGACATGCACGGGCATCGTGCCGCTCGGCTGCAGCGTCGCGTCGTCGGGGATCACCACGAAAGACACGGGCCCGGGGATGCTACGGATGCTGATCACTCCATCGTCGCGCGTGCCGCGAACCGGGCTGCGAACGTTCCAACCCTGCGGTCCCTGGTGCTCGTGGTGCAACAGGCAGACGGCAAACGCGGTCACCGGCGTCGCGTCGCCGGCACGTTTGACCCGGATCTCGAGCTGCCCTGAACTCTGCGTGCGGAGCGTCAGGTCTTCGGTGCCCCAGGCGACGAACGGCCGTTCCACGAGCAGGCCGTGCCCGTACGTGAACATCTCGGACACGACGACGCTGCTGTCGCTCTTCGCTTCGGTTCGAAGCAGGTCGAACTCGCCACGCGCACCGGTGATCGCGAAGGCGATCGGCTTGCCGGCGTCACCCAGCGCCTGCAGCCGATAGCCCTCGATCGGCTGCCCGCGCGGATCGACCAACGTGCCGGAGATGCGAGGCGCCCGCTCGAGCACGATGATCGCCGGGGAGTCCGCGCGTGCCGTGACGTTGGCTTCCACATCCAGGTAGCGCCGGCAGCTGACAAGGAGGATCAGGTTGGTGCCGCTGCGGATCGGAGTCGGCAGTCGGAACCACCCCTTCTCATCCGTCACGGCGACGTTGCGGGTGAACCCCATCGCCAACACCTGGGCCCCGACAACCGGGCGCGCGTCTCCATCCCGAACGTAGCCCACCATGTCGGCAGTGCCTTCGGGGCTCGCGGTCGGCGCGGATGAGGCGTCGCTTTCGACACTGCTCGACTGGTTGGCCACGGCACGCGGTGCAGGGTCGGCCGCGACACTCGTCTGACTCACGACTTCGGAAGCAGGGACGTGTGCGGCGGACGATGGATCCTCGATCCGCGGGGCATCGCCCTGCCGCAGCACCAGCCACGACAACGCAACGGCAGTTGCGATACCCAGAACGACCAGAACGCGCGGCTTCACTTCACTCCCTGGACAACGTGGGGCCGCATCGTCGTCGGCAACCGCGCTTTCGCCAAGTGCCTCGCCCACGGCGCGTCCGTAGGATCCGCGCGTGCCCGCGCTCGTCCTGTTCGCGTTCGGCCTCGCGCTGCGCCTGCTGTTCCAGGCCGCGGCCCACGACGGCGGAGCCGGCTGGCACGCCGGCTTCCAGGGCGACGCTCCCGTCTGGCAGGAACTCGCCCACAAGCTCGCGAACGGCACCGTCGACGACTCCCTGCGCCTGCCGCTGCGCCCGCCGGCGATGCAGTGGCTCGTCGCATGGCTGTGGAACGGCGATCCGGCGACCGTCGGTCTCGTGCGCAGCGTGTTCGCCGCGATCGGGGCGTCGATCGCGCCGCTCGTGTGGCTGCTGCTGCGAACACACGTGGCGCCCCGCACGGCGGCGCTGACGGCCGTGCTCTGCGCCGCGTCGAGCAACCTGCTCCTGCTGAGCAGCGGGCTGCACGTCGAAGGCCTCTACCTCGCACTCGTCTTGGCGTCGTTGCTGCTGCAGCCGCACCTCGCGGGACGGCGCGCGCACGGCTGGGCGTTCGCGTTCGGGTTGCTGCACGGCCTGCTGTGCCTGCTGCGCGCCGAACACGTGCTCACGGCCCTGCCGCTGCTGTGGCTCGCGCGGCGCAGCGGCGCCACCTGGCGCGTGCTGGCACTGGCGGGCGCCATCGCGACCGCGGTCGTCGCACCTTGGCAGCTGCGCGCGAACGCCATGATCGACGACTACAACGCCGGCGCGCCGGCACTGCCGCCGGCGGTGGTGCCGTGGGACGACGACGCCGTCGCTGCCGTGCGCGCGCTGCCGTCGTTCCAGCAGGTGCCGGTGTTCGCGTTCGTCGGCGACACCGTGCGCGCGCGCGGCGGCACTCGTGTGCGCGCCGCCGATCTCGCGATCGTGCGCGAAGCGTACGACTGCTGGCCCGAGCCGCTGCCGCGCCGCTTCGTCGCGCTCTACGGCGGGCTCAACTTCTACCTCGGCAACACGCCGGAGGCGGCGAGCGGCTTCTCGGCCGCGGCGCTCGACCGAGCACCGCCGCTGACCGGCGGCGATGCGCGCTACCCGCCGGGGCTGCGCCAGGTGCTGCCGCGCAACGGCACGATCGCGCTCGGCTACCCGCCGCATCTCGATCTCGTCGTGAACGGCACGCAACGTGGGCTCGCGGAGATCACCGCCGACCCGTCCGCCGCGGCGGTGCGCGTCGCGACGAAGCTGTGGCATGCCGCAGAAGGCGCGACCGGCGGCCTCGGCGGCCACGCCCTGCCGATCGGGCTCACGGGCACGCGGCGTCAGGTCGACTTCGTCACGGCGACCGGCTGGTGGGCGAACGGCTGGCGCCTCGCGCTGCTCGTCGTCGCTGCCATCGGCTGGTGGCGGCTGCGCTCCGTGCGCGCGCTGCAGCCGCTGCTGGTGTTCGCGGCGACCAAGCTGCTCGTCGTCGCCGCGTTCTACGGCTACGCGCGGCACGGCGCGATGTGCCTCCCGGTCGTGGCGCTCGGCGTGGCGGCGGCGGCGGATGCGCTGCTCGGCGAACGGCTGGCGCGAACGTGGCCGCGCTGGCTCGGCATCGTTGCCGCCGCGCTGCTCGCGCTCGAAGCCGTGCGCGCCGCCACCACTACGGTCCTGGTCGATGGCGGGCCGGCGGGTTCCTGGCCGGCGCACGACTTCCGCGAACGGACTGTCACGTTCCGCTGAAGCCGCGACAGCTCGTCGTGGCGGCATGGTATGCGTGTCCACTCCATGTGGGCGCTGCTGCTCCTGCCGACGCTCGTGCCGCAAGGCGGCGACGCCGCCGCTGCGAAGTCCCACTGGGCCTACGTCGCCCCGGTGCGCCCAACACCACCGCGCACGGATGTCGCCCCGATCGACGCATTCGTGCTCGCCTCGGCCCTGCGCGCAGGCTTGGCACCGACGCCGGAGGCCGATCGGCCGACGCTGCTGCGGCGGGTGA
>DDSQ01000194.1:0-20297 GCA_002343845.1 Planctomycetes bacterium UBA2386
GAGCACAATCAAGGGATCAGTTTCGCGTCAGCGCGTCGCGAGCCGCAGTTCGAGGCCGTTGCTGACCTGCAGGAAGCCGAGCAACGGGCCGCCGGGCACGACCTCGACGCCTTGCCAGTCGCAGGTCCGACCCTCGAGCGCGAGGAGGTTCGGGATCGGTGCCGGTGCCACGGCCGCGCCCGTTCCGTCGGTCAGGTACGAGCCGTACGGGAAGAAGTCGGGCGCGAGCCACTGCATGCAGCCCGGCGCGAGCGGGATCGCGGCGTCGTCGAAGGCCGCGAACAGGTAGACCGCCGCATTCGGCGCGCCGCTCCAGGTGAACGCGAAGCCGGGGTTCGGGATCAGCGGCAACGGAGCGGAGGTGCCGAGCGACGGCGCGGGCGCACCGCAGCCGGGTCCGAGCGTCGTCACCGCCGCGAGTCCGCTCGGCACGGGGGCGGTGACGTGTACCGTGAGTGCTCCCGGCCCGACGAGCGCCTGGTCGATCGCGACGCTGCCGTTCTGCGGCCCGATGTCGCAGTCGAAGCCGAAGTTGTAGATGTTGTTCCACGCGAGCGCGTTGCCGGCCGGGGCGCTGAACACCAGTTCGGCGCCAAAGCGCGCGTGGGTCCAGTCGTCGAGCGGGTTGCCGTTCGGATCGCGGAACGTCACGTTGGTGACGACCGTGGTGGGGCAGACCGGGATGCGCAGCGAAGCGCCGCCGCGGCGGTTGTCGAAGTTCTGGACCGCGTACTCGTAGTGCCAGAGCGAGCCGCCGAGTGGCGTCACCTTGCCGGCGACGAAGAAGTGGCCGTCGTCGTTGCCGTTGCGCGCGTGCGCCAGCGAAGCGCCGCTCCACTGCGCGAGCACGCTGCCGCTCGCGAACGGCGTCGGGTTGCTGAACGACCAGAGGCCCAGGTTCGGCGTTGCTTGCAGCTGGCGGTGGCCGAGGTTGTCGAAGCGTAGGTCACCGTGCTCGCCGGGCACGATCACGTGGCAGCACATCCAGAGCTGGCTCGCGCCCAGCAGGTCGGGATCGCGCAGCGTGATGCGGTTCTTGACCGAGTCGGCCAGGAAGACCGGGCCGTTGCCCATCAGGGAGCGCTGGCCGTCGGTGTTCTGCGGCGGCGCCACTTCGGGATCGCCGCGGTCGAAGTACGAACCGACCGGCGTCCAGACGCCGGTCCACGGATCGATCTCGCTCGCCGGCCCGAGGTAGTGGCGGTTGGCGTTGGTGCCGGCCGAGTAGGTGTCGGAGCACTGCGGCCGCAGGCCCGGGCCGGTGATCGGCGGCGCGCAGGTGCCGCCGCAGGTGCTCGGGTCGTTCGCGGCCGAGAACCCGTGCTTGACGTAGGTGGTCGCGTCGGTCGTGATCTGTTCGAAGCGGCCGTTCGCCTCGCGCACCACCATCATCGCGAACATCGGGTGGCTCGGATGCATCGGCGGCACCCACGCGATGTTGACGCTGCCGGCGTTGCACACCGTGTAGCTGTAGGCGAGCGCGATCTCGCCGTTCGGGAAGTTGGCGCCGCGGCGACCGAAGTACAGCGGGCCGGCGTTGTCGGTCAGTCGCGCGTCGAGCCCGACGATCGTGTTGGATTGCGCCGATGCCGCCGCGGCGAGGGCGATGGCGACGAAGGGCTGCAGGAGGCGAGGTGGCATGGGCCGGAAGGACTACGACGGCCCGAAGTGTAACCCGCGCCGGCAGGGGCCGCGCTTCCCTGGGGTCCCTGGCTTTGGTATGGGAGCCCGTCCGCGATGTCGTCTCCGGTGATCCTGCTCGGTCCGCAGCGCCACGTGCGCATCGTCAAGTCGGCGATCGACGACGTGGTCGCCCACGACGACCGCCCGGTGGCACTGGTGTCCGCCGGCTGGGAGGAGCGCGAACCCGAAGACCACGAGTTCCGCGACCACGTCGTCCGGCCGGTGATCAACCTCGAGATCTGGGCGCGCGTCGAGCGGATCTTCGAACAGGACCGCGACCTGCTCATGGCGATGCGCCGGCGTCACGACACGCTGCGCCGCGTGCAGGAGCTCTACCGCCTGCGTCTGAACGGCGCGATGGAGGCCGCGCGCGAGCTGCTGCGCCGGGCCGGCGACGATTCGTGGCTGGTCGCCGAACGCAACGACGCGCTGGTGATGCTGCAAGGGCTCGATGCCCAGCACCAGGCGCGCGTCGACCAGGTGCACTTCGAGTTCGAGGCGGAGTGGCGTCCGGGCGAGCGTCCGGCCGTGCAGCGCGAACGGAGCCTGCTGCAGCGGCGCCTCGCCGACGTCAGCTGTCTCTGCATCGCCGGCGGCCACGTGTCGGTGCTGCTGCACCGCCTGCGCCTGTTCGACGTGCTCGGCCTGCACGGGGCGCGACCGATCGTCGCCTGGTCGGCAGGCGCGATGGCGCTGTGCGAGCGCATCGTGCTGTTCCACGACGCGCCGCCGCAGGGCAGTTCGCACGCCGAGGTGATGGAGGCCGGGTGCGCCCGGGTGTCGGGCCTCGTCGCCTTGCCGCACGCCAAGAAGCGGCTCGACCTGGCCGACACGCGCAACGTGCAGTTGTTCGCGCGGCGCTTCGCACCGTCGCAGTGCGTGTTGCTCGACGACGGCGCCCGCATCGAGTGGAACGGTGCGCGGTGGTCGGCGCGGGCCGAGACGCGGCGCCTGACCGAGGAAGGCTGGGTCGAGGAGGCTTCCGCGTGAGCGCCATCGTGCAACGCGTCGAGGACGCCGTGGCGCGCGGCCCCGAGGCCATCCAAGAGCTGATCGCCACGACCGAGTTCCCGCACGTCGAGGGCCGCTCGGTGACGTTCCTGTTCTGCGGCGACGCGCAGGAAGTGACGCTGCAGCACTGGATCCACGGCCTGCCGGGTTCGCTGCCGTTCCGCCGCCTGCGCCCCTCCGATGCGTGGGTGCTGACGCTCGACGTGCCGCCGCGCTCGCGCATGGAGTACAAGATCGGCGTCGCGCGGTTCGGTCGCGGCACGCTGATCCGCGATCCGCTGAACAAGTACACGGCGCGCGACCCGTTCGGCGCCAACTCGGTCGTCTACGGCGAAGGCTATTCCCCGCCGGACTGGTGCCTCGAAGATGCCGAGGCGCGCAAGGGCACGATCGAAGAGCGCTACGTCGACAGCAAGGTGTTCGGCGACTGGCGGCCGATCAAGGTCTACCGCCCGGCGCGCTTCCGGCAGACGCGGCGCTACCCGCTGCTGGTCGTGCACGACGGCTTCGACTACCTCGGCTTCGCCAACCTGCAGGCGGTCCTCGACAACCTGATCCACCGCCTCGAGATCCCGCCGCTGATCGCGATCCTGACGCAGGCGAACGACCGCATGACCGAGTACGCGGCCGATCCACGACAGGCCGACTACCTCGTGAACGACCTGGTGCCGCAGATGGAGCAGATCCTGCCGCTGGTGCGCGAGCCGTCGGCGCGGGCCGTCATGGGAGCGAGCTTCGGCGCGGTGTCGTCGCTCGCGGCCGCGTGGCGGCACCCCGGCTTCTTTGGCAAGCTGCTGCTGCAGTCGGGCTCGTTCGTGTTCACCGAGATCGGCGAACACGACCGCGGGCCGTTGTTCGACCCGGTGGTGAAGTTCGTCAACGAGTTCCGCAAGCGCCCCGGCCGTCCGGCCGACCAGGTGTTCGCCAGCTGCGGCGTCTACGAGTCGTTGATCTACTACAATCGCTCGCTGGTGCCGCTGCTGCAGGACACCGGCATGCAAGTCCGCTTCCGCGAAGCGAACGACGGCCACAACTGGGAGAACTGGCGCGANNGCCGCGCCCCTGCGCGGCGCCCCTGGTCGGCTCAGTAGCCGATGACGAAGTTGAGGCCGTTGCTCGACGCGTAGCCGAGCGGGGTCGCGAGCGACAGCGAAGCGCCCTGCGTCGAGATCAACGCATTGGCGAGGCTCGGCGTGTTCGGGATGCCGAGCAGGAAGTTGCTCGTGCCGCTGACGACCGGGCCGCCATTGAAGACGCCGATTTCGAGGAGGTTGTAGAGGAAGCAGCCGGGCATCCCATCGGCGGTGAGGTCGATGCCGCCGGGGATCGCGGTGTAGCCGATCCCGACGAAACCGATCGGGGAGACAACCGGAACGTTCGTCACGTCGAGCGAGAAGTTCGTGTTGCCGATGACCGGCAGGCCGACGGCGGCGAGACCGAGTCCGTCACAGCCGGTGCCGAACGTGGCCGTGCTCGCCAGCGGCGCCACGGTGAACTGGAACGCCTGGATGCCCTGGTTGGTCGACATCGCGTAGAGCACCGCGGTGTTGCCGATGACCGGGCCCCAGCACACCGAGCCCACGCCGTTGCCGTTCGCGGCGAGTGTGCCGGTGGTGTTGTTGCCCTGCGCGAGCACCTTCGGTGCGGCTGGCACCGAGATGTCGAGCACCGTGACCTGCGAGTTGTTGGAGTCGATCAGCGCGAGCACGGGGCGCCCGAGGATCGTGGTGTAGTCGAGCGGGCGCCGCGCGGCGCCGCCCACGTTGATCGACGCGTCGACCGTCGCCGAGGGGACCGACGTGTCGAACGTGGTCATGCGGGCCGGGCCGCCCGCGCTGCCCTGGTTGCCGATCAGCGTGTCGTCGTCGACGAACGTCAGGCCGAGCCGGTAGTCGTTCGAGGTCAGGGTCGTGCCCCCGACCGACGTGAACGCCGTGCCGGCGTTGGTCGCGTCGACCGTGCCGACCAGGAACTGGCTGTTGCCGGTCGTGGCCGAGCCCGAAGCCGCGAACTTCCCCGACGGGTAGAGCCCGCGCACCGCGAACGAGTCGCCGACGCGGGGCAGCAGGCCGGTGCTCGTGTAGGCCAGCGTCGCCGGAGTCGCCGGGCCGAGGGCTTCCGCGGCCCACGCGTAGACCTTGAAGGGCAGGGCCGCCGTCGTGGCGAGGTTCGCCACGTAGATGGCGCCATCGTCGCCAACGTCGATCATGCTCACGACGAACGTGCCGCCCGTGATCCCGGTCATGTCGAAGGGAGTCGCGAGGTTGGCGCCGGTCACGCCAGACAGCACTTGGATGCTGGTCGGGGCCGTGCGCGACACGAGCAGCAGGTTGCCCGTCGTCGGGTTGTAGGCGAGGCCACGTTCGTTGTTGGCAGTGCCCAGGAACGGGTAGGTGCCGGGAGCGATCCAGCCGCCGGTGCCGAATCCCGGCAGCGGCGTCAACGTCGCTTGGGCGAGGGCATCGGTGGCGGTGAGAAGCGCGGCGACCGCGCAGAGCATCGAGGAAGTGCGGAGCATGTTGGGCAGGGGTTCTGGTGGCAGGAGCGATCTCGGGCGCCACGCGGCGCCCGCCTTGTCGGCCATGGAGATCGCGAGGAGGCGACAAGGTGGCGACGAGTCCGCATGGCGTCCAGCCCCTTGCGCACGCCGTCGATGCGGTCGGCCGAACGCTGGCCACGTCGCCAGCATCGAGGCATAGTGCGCCGCCCTCCTCCGCCATGCCTGCCCTCACCCGTCACATCGGACTTTCCCTCGGCGCCGACATCTGCTGGCCGCTCGCGTTCGAACAGATCCTCGCCGACGCCAAGCTCGAACTGAAGGTCGGCAAGGACGTGCTGAAGTTCGCGTGCGAGCGCGTGACCCTCGAGCCGTACGCGCTGCAGCAGGGCTGCAAGTACGACGTCGTCGTCGATCGACTCACGCATTGGCTCGCGCTGCAGCGCGAGTGGATCAAGAAGTCGATCCTGATGGACGGCCTCTACGTCTACAACAACCCGTGGTCGGTGCAGAGCTACGAGAAGCACTCGACCTACTGCGCGATGACGGCGCTCGGCATGCCGATCCCGCCGACGCTGATGGTGCCGCAGAAGAACTACGAGCCGAAGCCCGACCTCGAGTTCACGCTGAAGGCCTACGCGCGCCACTTCGACCTCGGCAAGCTCGGCCAGCAGATCGGCTATCCGCTGTTCATGAAGCCGTACGACGGCGGCGGCTGGCAGGGCGTCACCAAGATCGACGACGAGAAGGCGCTGCGCGCCACCTACGAGCAGAGCGACAAGTGGCTGATGCACCTGCAGCAGGCGGTCGCCGGCTTCGACCTGTTCGTGCGCGCGGTCGGCATCGGCCCGCAGGTGCGCGTCATCAAGTACGACGCCAGCCAGCCGCTGCACGGGCGCTACACGACGGCGCGCAACTTCTGCAGCACGGAGGAGGAGCAGGTGATGGTGGACACCTGCCTGACCATCAACAGCTTCTTCGGCTGGGACTTCAACAGCTGCGAGGCGCTGCGCAAGGGCGGCACGTTCTACCCGATCGACTTCGCCAACCCGTGCCCCGACAACCAGGTGAACTCGATCCACTACCACTGGCCGTGGTACGTGACCAGCAACCTGAAGTGGGCGATCTTCTGCGCCGCCACCAAGCGGCCGATGCGCAAGACGCTCGACTTCGAGCCCTTCTACGCGATCGCGCGGAAGGACCTGCCGTACCGCGAGAAGCTCGCCGCCTATGCGAAGATCGCGCGTGAGCGCCTGGCCGCCGACTCCTTCGCCGAGTTCGCGCAGAAGCACCTGCGGCCGCTCGAAGACGCGGCGCGGGCCTGGTTCCGCAGCGATCGCTGCAAGGAAGCGATCACCAAGAAGGTCACCCACATGTATCCCGCGCACGAGGTCGCCGACTTCTCGGCACGGTTCTTCGAGCTGGTCAAGCAATCGGTCGCCGACCAGGAACAGGACGTTCGCGGCAAGGAGCAGAAGAAGTGAGCAAGCACAAGATCAGCTGGAAGTCTCCCGCCCTCGGCGGCCGCGAGATCACCTTCGTCCGCTACGGCGTCTCGGGCACGCCGCTGCTGCTGTTCCCGACCGCCGGCGGCGACGCCGAGGAACCCGAGCGCTTCCACATGATCAGCGCGATCGGTGACTTCCTGAAGGACCTGCGGCTCAAGGTCTACGTCGTCGATTCGATCGCCGGACAAGCCTGGCTCAAGGAGTGCAAGACGCTCGAGCAGGCAGCTCTCGCGCAGAACCGCTTCGATCGCTGCATCCGCGACGAGGTGGTGCCGGCGATCCTGCGCGACTGCGGCGGCAACCCGGGCCTGATCTGGACCGCGGGCGCTTCGATCGGCGCCTTCAACGCGCTGGCGGCGGTGTGCCGCCATCCCGACGTGTTCGGCAAGGCCATCTGCCTGTCGGGCACCTACAACATGAACAAGTTCCTCGAGGGCAAGATCACCCGCGAGTACCGCGAGAGTTCGCCGATCGACTTCGTGCCCAGCCTGAACGGCAAGCAGCTCGATCTGTTGAAGCAGCGCTTCATCCTGCTCGCGCACGGCCTCGGCGACTTCGAGGAGCCGGCGCAGAGCTGGAAGGTCGAGCGCGTGCTGGGGCCCAAGGGCATCCCGAACCGCGTCGACGAGTGGGGCAAGGAGTGGCGCCACGACTGGGTGACGTGGCGCAAGATGCTGCCGCAGTTCCTCGGCGAACTGCTGCCGGCGAAGAGCGTCACCGCCTGAGCGGCGCGCTCACTTCCACTTGTAGCCGCGGGCGACGACGCTGATCCCGCTCGACGAGACCGTGAAGCGCTTCTCGTCGGCGGCGCGGTCGTAGCCGATCACCGTGCCGTCGGGGACCTCGTTCCACTTGTCGACGATCACGCGCCGGAGCTTGCAGTGTTTGCCGATGCGCGCGCCGCGCATCACGATGCACTCGTCGAGCTGGCTGTGCTCGTCGACGTAGACGAGGTTGCTGAGCAGCGAGCGCCGCACCTTGGCGCCTGACACCACGACGCCGGGCGCGAGCAGCGTGTCCTGCACCTCGGCGCGGCGGCCTTCGCCGCTCTCCGAGAACACCGTCTTCGCCGGCGGGTCGTTGTGCCACAGCGTGTAGGTGGGCCAGTCCTTGCGGTAGAGGTTGAGCTGCGGCTTGACGTTGCAGAGGTCCATGTTGGCCTCGAAGTAGGCCTCGATGGTGCCGACGTCGCGCCAGTACGGCGCCTCGTCGCCGGGCAGCCCGCGGAACGAGTGCGCGAAGACGGGGACCTGGTGGATCATCCGCGGGATCACGTGGTGGCCGAAGTCGCCGCCCTGTCCTTCCGGCATCGCGTTGTCCTCGCGCAGCCGCTTGACCAGTTCCTTGCGTTCGAACACGTAGATGCCCATCGACGCGAGGCACCAGCCGGGTTGGCCAGGGATCTGCGGGGCGTCCTGCTTGGGCTTCTCGACGAAGCCGGTGACGCGGCCGTCGGCAGCGATCTGCAGGATGCCGAAGCTCGATGCCTCTTCGACGCGCACGCGAACTGCGCCGATCGTCAACGCCGCCTGGTGCTCGACGTGCTCGCGCAGCATGTCGCGGTAGTCCATCTGGTAGATGTGGTCGCCCGACAGCACGATGACGTTCGGCGGATCCCAGTCCTCGACCGAGTCGAGGTTGTGGAAGATCGCATCGGCGGTGCCGCGGTACCACTTGCCGACCGAGACGTGGTGCGGCGGGCTGCAGGTGATCCACTGCTCGAGTCGCCGCGGCAGGAAGTTCCAGCCGAAGCGGATGTGCTCCTCGAGCGAGCGCGCCTGGTACTGCGTCAGCAGGTGGATGCGGCGCAGCCCCGAGTGGATGCAGTTGCTGAGCGTGAAGTCGATGATCCGGTAGCAGCCGCCGAACGGCACCGCGGGCTTGGCGCGGTGGAGCGTCAGGGGCTTCAGGCGGCTGCCCTCGCCGCCGGCGAGGACGAAGACGAGTGTGTTCCGGAGGTCCAGGTTGACCATTGCGCGTGGCGGCGGGGGGTGGACGCCGAGCGGGACTGCAGAGGATGCATCCATCGGCGCGTCCGCGACAGGGCTTGATGCCGAATCGCGCGACGAAGGAACGTTGATACCGGAGGGTGGCGACGTAGGCTCCGCCGTTCCCACTCGCGGGCCCGCCTCGATCGTGAAGTCCTCGGTTCGTCCTGCCGCAACGTCGGCGCCGGTCGTGCGAACGCTGCCCCGCGACGCCGAGTGGTTGCTCACCGACGGTGCTGGCGGCTACGCCTGTGGCACGGCGGAGGACCTGCCGTCCCGTCGCTACCACGGATTGTGGTTGGCCCGGCTGGCGGGTGGGCGGCGCCACTGCGTCGTGGCGGGACTCGACGAGCGCATCGTCGACGGCGACGCCGTGCGCTTCCTCGCCCATGTCGCCTGGCGCGACGGCGCCCGGTCGCTGCCGCAGGCCGAGGTCGCGTTCGCGCACCAGCCCTTGCCGGCGTGGACGTTCCGGGGACCGGGGTTCGAACTGGTGCGCACGGTCGCGCTGCAGCGCGCCGCACCGGGGCGGGACGCATGCTGCCTCGTGCGTTGGCGCAATCGTGGGCCGACGGTCGTGCGCCTGCACGTGCGGCCGCTGCTCGGCTGGTGCGACGCCGACCACCTGCCGCCAGCCGACGAACGCTTCGATGCGACCCTGCACGCACGCGGCGCGTCGTGGGGCGTGCGGCCGAACTCGTCGCTGCCGATGTTGTGGCTCACCGCCGATGGCGTCGCGGCGTTCCGCAGCGATGCGGCGTGGTACCGCGGCGTGCACTTCGCGATCGACCAGGAGCGCGGCTACGACCACGTCGGCGATCGTTGGACCCCGGGCGTGCTCGAGCTCGAACTCGGACCGGGTGCGGAGGCGACCGTCGCCTTCGCGCTGGCCACGCCGTGCGAAGCGCCCGCGGCTGCGTTCGACGCGGCCGCGGCCGCCGCGGATCTCGCGCATCGCGACGTGCTCGCCGCCGCCGACCCGCGCACGGCGGCGTTGGCGCGCACCGCCGACGACTTCCTCTACCGAGCCGACGGCGGGCGGCTGGGCGTGCTCGCCGGCTTCCCGTGGTTCTCCGAGTGGGGGCGCGACGTGTTCGTGGCGCTGCCGGGGCTCACGCTGGCGCGGGGCCGCGCCGATCTCGCCGCCGAAGTGCTGCGCTCGGCGCTGCCGTTCCTGCGCGACGGGCTGCTGCCCAACATCTACGGCAGCTCGCCAGACGACAGCCACTACGACTCGTGCGATGCGGCGCTGTGGTTCTCGCTCGCCGTGCAGCGCTTCGCCGACGCCGGCGGGGACAGCCAGCTCGTGCGCGACGATCTGGTGCCAGCCCTCGTCTGCATCGCGCGCGCCTACGAACGCGGCACCGGGCTCGGACTGCGCGTCGACAAGGACGGCCTGCTCGCCGCCGGGCGTGTCGATCTGAACGCCACCTGGATGGACGCGCGCATCGGCACGGTGCCGGTCACGCCGCGCGCCGGGCGTCCGGTCGAGATCCAGGCGCTGTGGCATTCGCTGCTGGTGTTCCTCGCCGAGCGCGATGCCGCCTCGTGGCAGGCCCTGCGCGATCGCTGTGGCAAGTCGTTCGTCCGGCACTTCTGGCTCGCCGACGGCGGCTACCTGGCCGATCGCGTCGACGACGGCAAGGCCGACCGCACGGTGCGCCCGAACATGGTGATCGCCGCGGCGCTGCCGCGCGGGCCGTGGACGCGGGAGCAGCGGGCCGCGGTCGTGGCGAAGGCGCGCGGCGAACTGCTGACGCCGGTCGGCTTGCGCACGTTGTCGCCGCTCGACCCGGCCTACCGCAGTCGCTACTTCGGCGACACCGTCGCGCGCGACGGCGCCTACCACCAAGGCACGGCCTGGCCGTGGCTTCTGGGCTACTTCGTCGAAGCAGCGCTGGCGGCAGCCGCGCCGGCCGATCGCGCCGCCGAGCGCGTGGCGCTGCGCGGATGGCTCGCGGGGCTCATGACCGAACTCGATCGCGCGGGCATCGACCACGTCAGCGAGGTGTTCGACGGCGACCCGCCGCACCGGCCCGGCGGCACGTTCGCGCAGGCGTGGAACAGCGGCGAACTGCTGCGCGCGGCGGCGCTGCTCGCGGAGACGGGCGCGTGATCGACGTCGTCTTCTACTTCCAGGCGCACCAGCCGTATCGACTGCGGAAGTGGAAGCCGAAGGATCGCATCAAGAAGCTCGACCTGTTCGACACGCCGCTGAACCGCATGGTCGCCGAGCGCGTCGCCGAGCGCTGCTACCTGCCGATGAACAAGCTGCTGCTCGACGCGATCGAGCGCACCGACGGGCAGTTCCGCTGCGCGTTCTCGCTGTCGGGCACGGTGATCCGGCAGCTGCGCGACTGGGTGCCCAAGGCCCTCGATTCGTTCGTCGCCCTCGCGGACTCCGGCAACGTCGAGTTCCTGTGCGAGACCAGCCAGCACGGGCTCGCCGCGGTCGTCGATCGCGACGAGTTCATCGCCCAGATCGAACTGCAGCGCGCGACCGTCACCGACCTGTTCGGCGCGCCGACCTCGTTCCGCAACACGGAGCTGATCCTCGACAACTCGATCTGCAAGCAGGTCGAGGACCTCGGTTTCGAGTGCATGCTCGGCGAAGGCGCGGACCGCCTGCTCGGCTGGCGCAGTCCGCAAGTCCCGTGGCGACCGAAGGGTTGCAAGACGCTCAAGTTGCTGCTGCGCAGCTACTCGCTGTCCGACGACATCGCCTTCCGGTTCAGCAATCGGAAGTGGCCCGCCTGGCCCCTGTTTGCCGATACCTACGCCGGCTGGCTGCACGATGTGCCGCCGCCGGCCCAGTTCCTCGGCCTGTTCATGGACTACGAGACCTTCGGCGAACACCAGGCGGCCGGTACCGGCATCCTCGAGTTCATGCGCCACCTGCCCGAGCAGGTGCTGCAGGACCCGGGATTCCGCTTCCGCACGCCCGCGCAGGTCGCCGCCGAACGCGACGTCGCCGGCGAACTCGACATCCCGACCCCGGTTTCGTGGGCGGACGCCGAGCGCAACCTGACCGCGTGGCTCGGCAACCCGATGCAGACCGCGGCGCACGAAGCGATCTACGCGCTGCGCCCGGAGGTGATGGCCCTCGCCGGAAGCCGCCCCGAACTGCTCGACGCCTGGCGGCACTTCACCACCAGCGATCACGTGTACTACGCCGCCACGAAGCACCACAGCGATGCCGAGGTGCACGAGTACTTCAGCCCCTACGACACGCCGCACGCCGCGTTCGTCACCGTGATGACGGCGCTCGACCACCTGCGCGAGCAGGTGAGAAAGGCGAAGGTGGCGACTCACCCGCAGACGAAGAAGAAGCCGTGACCATGCCGGATCGTTCGTTCCAACTGTTCGAGATCTCCTGGGAGGTCTGCAACAAGGTCGGTGGCATCCACACGGTGCTGTCGAGCAAGGCGGTCACCGCGGTCGAGCGCTTCGGCGACGACTACATCACGATCGGCCCGCAGCTGCTGGGCGGCACCGGTGCACACCCACCGTTCGACGAAGAGCCCGGCTACGAGGAGTTCATCTCCGGTTGCCGGCAGATCGGCGTGCCGGTGCGCATCGGCCGCTGGCGGATTCCCGGCCGGCCGCGCTGCATCCTGGTCGGCTTCTCGGGGCTCTACGAACAGAAGGACGGCATCCTCGCCGGGCTCTGGGAACGCCACCGCGTCGACTCGATCGCCGGTGACTGGGGCTACGTCGAGCCGGTGCTGTTCGCGACCGCCGCTGCGAAGGTGATCGAGCGCTGGTGGGACGAGTTCCTGGCGCCGTACCACCGCCGCGCGGTCGTGCAGGCGCACGAGTGGATGACGGGAGCGGCCCTGCTCTACCTGCAGGAACGCATCCCGAGCATCGGCACGGTGTTCACGACGCATGCGACGATGCTCGGCCGCGCCTTGGCGTCGCTGGGCATCACGCCCGACCCCACCGCGGCCGACAAGGGGCTCGGCGGCAAGTCGGTCGAGGACCTCGCACGCATGCACGGCGTGCAGGCCAAGCACTCGCTCGAAGGCGTCTGTGCGCGCAAGGCCGACGCCTTCACGACGGTGAGTGCGATCACCGCCGCCGAGGCCGAGTTGCTGCACGGCCGCAAGGTCGAACCGCTGCTGCCGAACGGCATCGACCTCGCGGTCGTCGACGAACTCGCGGCCGGCGACCGTGCCGCGACGCGCGCGCAGTTGGCGAAGGTCGCTGGCGCGATGCTCGGCGAGGACGTTTCCGACGCCGCCTTCGTCGCGCTCGCCGGACGCTACGAGTTCCACAACAAGGGCATCGAGCTGCTGCTCGACGCGCTCGGCCCGATGCAGCACGCGCGCGGCCGTCGCATGGTGGTGTTCCTGCTGGTTCCGGCCGGCAACTCCGGCGTGCGCGCCGAACTGATGGAACGGCTCGCCAACGGCGGAGGTGCTGGCCGCGGCCCGATCGGGCTGTGCACGCACAACCTGTTCGACGAGGAGCGCGATCCGACCCACGTGCACTGCAAGCGCCTCGGTCTCGACAACCGGGTGGGCGGCCGCATCAAGATCGTGCAGATCCCGATCTACCTGCGCCCCGACGACGGTCTGCTGCACCGCGAGTACGAAGCCGTGCTGGCGGCGATGGACCTCGGCGCCTACCCCTCCTACTACGAGCCGTGGGGCTACACGCCGCAGGAGGCGTTGGCGGTCGGCGTGCCGACGGTCACCACGGATCTCGCGGGCTTCGGTCGCTGGGCCAACGGCGCGGGCCTCGGGCCCAAGGACGGCATCACCGTGCTGCGTCGCGAGCGCGTGCCGTACAAGGAAGTCACCGCGTCGCTGGTCGACGCGCTCGAGGGCCTGCTCGACGCCCAGGTCGATCGGGAACAGCAGCGCGCGCGTTGCCGTGCCGCCGCGGGCCGCACGGCCTGGAAGGATCTGTTCGCGCACTACGAGGCCGCGTACCGCGCGGCGATCGGTGCGGTCCAGCAGCGGAGCACCAGCGGCGTCGTGCAGTTCCGGTTGCCCAAGCGCGCGTTGCCGTCGCCGGGCTCGGGCACCTCGCCGCGGCTCACCGGCTTCGAGGCCTCGGCGACGCTGCCGCAGGGTCTGCGTGGGCTCGAACGACTCGCGCGCAACTTCTGGTGGGTCTGGAACGGCGGCGTGCGCGGCCTGTTCGAGGAGCTGTCGTCGGGCTTCCAACGCACCGGCGAGAACCCGGTCGCGTTCCTGCAGGGCGTCGGCCTCGACGCGCTCGAGAAGAAGGCGAAGGACCAGGACTACCTGCGTCGCCTGCAATCGGTGTGCAAACGCTTCGACGACTACATGGCGACGGCCAAGCAGCCGCTCGCGCTGGGCGACGCACCGGGCGGGCCGGCGATCTCGGACAAGCACCCGATCGCCTACTTCTCGGCCGAGTTCGGCGTGCACCACTCGCTGCCGATCTACAGCGGTGGTCTCGGCATCCTGGCCGGCGACCACCTGAAGTCGGCGAGCGATCTCGGCATCCCGCTGGTCGGCGTCGGGCTGTTCTACCAGTTCGGCTACATGGCCCAGCAGCTCGCGACCGACGGCCAGCAGGTCGCTGCCGACAAGGAGAACCGGCCGAGCAAGCTCGCCGTCGAGATCGTGCGCGCCGCCGACGGCCGCCCGCTCGAGGTGTCGTTGCCGCTGCCCGGGCGCGAGCTGTTCCTGCGCGCGTGGAAGGCGATGGTCGGGCGCGTCACGCTCTACCTGCTCGACACCAACCTGCCGCAGAACCGTCCCGAGGACCGCAACATCACGCGCAACCTCTACGGCGGCGACGTCGAGACGCGCATCCAACAGGAGATCGTGCTCGGCCGCGGCGGCGTGCGCGTGCTGCGCGCGCTCGACATCCGGCCGGCGGTCTTCCACATGAACGAGGGGCACGCGGCGTTCCTGACGCTCGAACGCACGAGCCGACTGGTGCGTGGTGAGGGCCTGCCGTTCGAGGCCGCGCGCGAATACGTCGCGGCGACGACGCTGTTCACCACGCACACGCCAGTGCCCGCCGGGCACGACCGCTTCGCCGAGGATCTCGTCCGGCGCTACTTCGGCGACGCCGAGGAGTGGGTCGGATTGCCGTGGGACCGCTTCTTCGCGCTCGGCCAGGCGAGCGGCGGCACCGCCGAGTTCAACATGACGTACCTGGCGATGCACTTCGCCGGCTACGTGAACGGCGTCAGCAAGCTGCACGGGCTGGCGTCGCAGAAGCTGCTGCACGCGTTCTGGCCCGGCCTGCTCGAGAACGAGGTGCCGATCGCCGCGGTGACCAACGGCGTGCACCTGGCGACCTGGACGCATCCGGGTGTCACGCGCCTGCTGCGCGGCAACGACGAAACGGTGCGGCCGGCCGACTTCGCGAATGCCGCGAAGATCCCGGCACCGGACCTGTGGCGGGTGCACCAGGGCAACAAGGCGCTGCTGCTCGACAACGTGCGCAGCGCGCTGACGCGCACGTTCCACGCCCGCGGTGACAGCCCGGTGTTGCTCAGTGCGATGCTCGCCGGCCTCGACGACAAGGCGCTGTGGCTCGGCTTCGCGCGCCGGTTCGCGCCGTACAAGCGTGCGCACCTGCTGTTCTCGGAGCCCGCGCGGTTGCGCGCGATCCTCGGGTCGAGCGATCGCCCGGTGCGCATCGTCGTCGCCGGCAAGGCGCACCCTCGCGACAAGATGGGCCAGGACATCCTCAAGTCGATCGTGCAGATCGCGCGCTCGCCCGAGTTCGTCGGCCGCGTCTTCTTCGTCGAGGACTACGACATCGGCCTCGCGCGCTCGCTGGTGCAGGGCGTCGACGTCTGGGTCAACACGCCGACCCGCATGGAAGAAGCGAGCGGCACGTCGGGCATGAAGGCGGCGGCCAACGGCGTGCTCAACCTGTCGATCGGCGACGGCTGGTGGCCCGAGGCCGCCGACGGCGGCAACGGCTGGACCATCGGTGGTGCGCAGGTCTACGGCAACCACGACCTGCAGAACCAGGCCGACGCGACGGCCCTCTACCGGCTGCTCGAAGAGGAGATCGTGCCGCGCTTCTTCTCGCGCGATGCGGGCGGCGTGCCGACTGCCTGGGTCGAGATGATGAAGCACTGCCTCGCGACGGT
This sequence comes from Planctomycetes bacterium UBA2386, assembly GCA_002343845.1. The sequence continues at coordinate 15,781 of DDSQ01000194.1, forward strand.
GCCGACGGTGTTCAACACCGACCGCATGGTGGGCGACTACCTGCGGCAGGCCTACCGGCCGAAGGCCGCCAACTACTTCGCGCAGCAGGCCGAGAAGAAGCTGCCGGCGCGCGAGCGCGCGAAGGAGTTCGCGCGGATCCGGTCGGGCTTCGAGAAGCTGAAGATCGTGTCGGCGACGACGGTCGAGATGGCGGACTTCAAGGTCGGCCAGCACCTCGACGTCCACCTCGAAGTCGACCTCGGTGTCCTGTCCACCACGGACGTGGTGGTGGAGCTGGTGCTCACGCGCGGCGACACGGCGCGCGAGACGATCGTGGTGCCGCTGCAACACCGCGGCGTGAAGACCGGCACGGTGCACACGTTCGACGGCGGCTACCGCGTCGAACTGGCGGGGCACTACGAGCACGGCATGCGCGTGCGCGTGCCAGCCCAGACGCGTCACGACGCCAAGGTGCGCGGACTCGTGCTCTGGGCGTAGCGCCGCAGTCGTGCGCCTCGGAGCGGGCGGCACGTATCGAACTGTCGGACAGCCGCTTGCGACGTGCGACCAGCAAACTGGTCACCAGTGCCGATGGCCAGTAAACTGGTCACTCGCGAATGGACGCCTCCGGACTACTCGATGTCGCTGCTGCCTGGAGCCACTGGGAGCAACCGCCGCCGAAGTCGGTACCGCGTGCCGTGGCGCTACCCGCAGACCTTCGGCCGGACCTGGCGCTCGTCGTTCAGGGCGTTCGTCGTTGCGGCAAGTCGACCCTGCTCGCGCAGATGATGGCTCGCTACGGACTCGATCGTCGGCACTGTCTCTTCATCAACTTCGAGGATCCCCGGCTCGCGGCCGACCTCGATCACACCGTGCTGCAGGCGATGGTCGACGCCTTCGAGGCGCGCTCGCCAGGCATCGCGGCGACCTACTTCCTCGACGAGATCCAGCGTGTCAGCGGCTGGCAACGATGGCTGCGCAAGGAACTCGACCGGCCGCGCGCACGCCGCTTCGTCGTCACCGGCTCGAACGCCCACCTGCTGTCGGGCGAACTGGCTTCGACGCTGACCGGGCGCCATCTACGCGTCGAGTTGTCACCGTTCGACTTCGACGAGTTCCAGAAGCTGCGTCCGGGAACTCCGGTCGAGCAGTACCTGGCCAGCGGCGGGTTCCCCGCGCCGGCACTCGCCGCGGATCCGGACGCCATCTTGCGCGCCTACTTCGAGGACATCGTCGAGCGCGACGTGCGCGAACGCGTCGGCGCCCGTTCGAGTCGGCCGCTGCGGCAACTGGTGCAGATGCTCTACGAGTCCGCCGGGTCCGAGCTCAGCGTTCGCCGCGTGGCGGCTGCTCTCGACATCGCCACCGACACCACGAGCCTCTACCTCGATGCTGTCGCCAGCGCCTACCTCGCCTTCCCGTGTCCGTTCTTCGCCTGGTCGACGCGCAAGCAGGCGCTGCGCCAGAAGAAGTGGTACCCGGTCGACAACGGCCTGCGCCGCGTGGCCGTCGTCCGCGCCGGCGTGGATCGTGGCAAGCAGCTCGAGTGCGCGACGTTCCAGTTGCTGCGCCGCCGCTACTCGCAAGTCTGCTACTGGCGCGGCTCCGGCGAAGTCGACTTCGTGGTCGAACACGCGGGCCTGCCCACGCCGATCCAGGTCAGTCTCGACGAACCGACCGAGCGCCACCGGTTGGCTCTCGACGAGTTCTACGCCGAGCACCCGAAGGCCGAAGAGGCGGTGTTCGTCGATGCCGAGGCCTACGCACGCGGCTTGCCGCGGCTCCCAGGGTCGCGCGGGTAAGGTGGCAGCCGTGAGCACGTTCCACGTCGGCACGAGCGGCTTCAGCTACGACGAGTGGCGGCCGGCCTTCTACCCCGACGACCTGAAGAAGGACGCGATGCTGGCCTTCTATGCCGAGCAACTGCCGGCGGTCGAACTCAACAACACCTTCTACCGGCTGCCGACCGCGAAGATGGCGGCGAAGTGGCGCTCGCAGGTGCCCGACTCGTTCCGCTTCGTGGTGAAGGCGAGCCAGCGGCTGACCTGGACACAGAAGCTGAAGGACTGCGGCGAACTGCTCGCCGTGCTGTTCGCGGCGATCGAGCCGCTCGGCAGCACGCTCGGCTGCGTCTTCTACCAGGTGCCGAAGTGGGTGCGGAAGGACACGGCGTTGCTGCGCGAGTTCCTGCAGCAGCAGCGGCCCGGCATGCGCGTCGCGTTCGAGTTCGCGCATCCGAGCTGGCACGATGACGACGCGCGTGCGGTGCTGCGCGAGTTCGCTGTCGCGCTGGTCGCCAGCGACAAGGACGATGCGCCGCCGCCGGATCTCGTCGACACCGCGCCGTGGTGCTACCTGCGGCTGCGACGCACGGGCTACACCGACGACGAACTGCGGAGTTGGCGCGACCGCCTGCGCGCGGCCTACCCGGCCGGCGGCTTCGTGTTCTTCAAGCACGAGGACAGTTGCGCCGGCCCGGCACTCGCCAGGCGGTACCTCGCCCTGTGACGCAGGCGGGTTGCCGCGGGTCGATGGCGGGTTGACGGTTGCTTGGGCCCTGGGACACTGACGCGTGCCGTCCCCCCGCCGCCACCGCGATCCCGCCGATGTCGATCCGAACGATTCTGGCTTCCTGCTCGTGCGTCGCCGTGCTCGGGGCAGATCTCGCCGCGCAGTGCACGCCGTTCTTCCTGCCAGCTGGTGGCCAGTACGGCGCCGATCTGTCGGTGTGGGGGACGGCGCCGTGGGATCCGGATGGCCCGGGTCCGACCGGCAACCTCGTCGTCGCCGTCGGCGGGTTCAGTTCGATCGGCGGCGCGTTCGCGAAGCACGTCGCGGCATGGGATCCCACAACCGGACTCTGGTCGGGTCTGCCGGGCGTCGTCTACGCCGATGCGTTGACGGCGCTCGGGCTGCCCAACGGCGACCTCGTCGTCGGTGGCTGGCTGCAGCAGATCCAGGGCGTGCCGCAGAACGGCATCGCGCGGTGGAACGGCACGCAGTGGCTGCCGTTCGGCAGCGGTCTCAACGGCATCGTCTACGCGCTGCTGCGCTTGCCGAACGGCGACTTGCTCGCGGGCGGCTCGTTCACGCTCGCCGGCGGCGCCGGGGCCAGCCGCGTCGCGCGCTGGGACGGCGCGACCTGGAGCGCCCTCGGTAGCGGCGTCGACAACACCGTGTTCTCGCTCGGCGTGCTGCCGAACGGGGATGTCGTCGCCGGCGGCACGTTCACGACGGCCGGTGGCGTGACGGTGCAGGGCCTCGCGCGGTGGAACGGCAACGCGTGGAGTGCGATCGGCGGCGGCATGCCTTCCGTCATGTCGGTTTGCGTCCTCCAGAACGGGCACCTCGTGGTCGGCGGCACCACGCTGCAGCGCTGGGACGGCAGCCAATGGCACGGCTACGCCCTGACGCTCGACGGCGCGATCAACGACGTCGCCGAACTGCCGAACGGCGACCTGGTGGTGATCGGCAACTTCACCACCGCCAACGGTCAGGTGGCGCGGCGCATCGTGCGCTTCGACGGCGTCGCCTGGTCGCCGATGGCGATCGGTCTCGAGGGTGCCACGAGCCCGTTGGCGTGGGCCGTGACCGCGCTGCCGAACGGCGACCTGATCGCTTGCGGGCGGTTCACGACTGCGGGCGGCCGACCACGACGCAACATCGCGCGATGGAGCGGCGGGGCGTGGTACCCGATGAGCGACGGTCTCGACGGCAGCGTGCGGGCCTTGGCGCCGCTCGGCGGCGGGACGTTCGCGGCGGGCGGCGACTTCCTGTTCGCCGGCGCGCAGCAGGTCGAGCGGCTGGCGGCGTGGGACGGGAACGCCTGGCAGGCGATCGCTCCCGGCGTCGCGTCGCGATGCACGGCGCTGCGGCGAACGACGAACGGCGACCTGCTGGTCGCCGGCCGCGCCAACGCGCTGCCCAACACCCATGTCGCGCGCTGGTCGGGCGGTTCCTGGCTGCCCCTCGGCGGAGGCATCCCTGGCGACGTGCGCTGCCTTGCCGAACTGCCGAACGGCGACGTGGTCGTCGCCGGCCATTTCAACTGGGCGGGCTTCCCGGTCGCGAACATCGCGCGCTGGAACGGCAGCACGTGGAGCGCTCTCGGTCCTGGCCTCGACAACCGCGTCAATGCTCTCGTCGTGCTGCAGAACGGCGACGTGGTCGCCGGCGGGGCCTTCTCGCAGCGCGCCGCGCGCTGGGATGGCGTCGCGTGGCAGGCGCTGGGCGCAGTGGGGACCGAGGTCCATGCGCTCGCCGTGCTGCCCAACGGCGACGTGATGGCGGGCGGCGACATCAGCAGCGGCGTCGCGCGCACGTTGCAGCGGTGGAACGGCGTCGCGTGGCAGTCGTTCGGCGCCAACCACTCGGTGTTCGCGCTCGCCGTGCATCCGTCGGGAGCGGTGTTCGCCGGCGGCCTGTTCGGCCTGATCGGCACACTGTCGGTGAACAACCTGGCGATGTGGGACGGCACGACCTGGCGTGCGGTCACTCCGTTCGGCTCGTCGTTCAGCGGGGCGGTGCATGCCCTCGC
>DDSQ01000194.1:20313-36787 GCA_002343845.1 Planctomycetes bacterium UBA2386
GTGCGTCGCGTGCTGCCTTGCCTCTACCCGGTGCAGACGACGCCGACGGCTTGCGTCGGCCCGGCGGGCGCGATCGAACTGCGTGCTGACGGGGTCGCGCTGCTCGCCGGCTCGCTGCGCTGCTCAGCGCGCGGCTTCGCGCCGACGTCGACCGTGCTCGTCGCCAGCGGCTTCGCAACGGCCAACGCGCCGCTGTCCCAGGTGCTTCCCGGCTCGCCTCCCGGGTGCGACCGCCTGGTCAGCGCCGACGACGTGACCTTGGTCGTGCCCGCAGCAGGAACCGCGGTGCTGGGGGTTCCGATCCCCGCGACGGTTGTGTTGCTCGGCGCCGTGATCCACCAGCAGTGCATCGAGGTCGAGTTCGTGGGCAGCACGGCGGTGTCGCTGTACGGCTCGAACCGGCTCACGACGACGATCGGCACGTTCTAGGATTCGCTGCGACGGGCGCATGGCCGCTGCCGCGGTCGCGGGTCGGCCCGACCGGTCGCCGGCCGGGCTAGCCGTGGCGCGCTGCTGCATGCAGGCGCAGTTCGGCGAGCAGCGGCACGTGGTCGCTGGCGGTGCGGGTGCCGCGGCAACGCAGCCGTTCGAGCGTCAACACCTCGATGTCGCCGCGCACCCACAACGAATCGAGGGCGCGTACCGGCGCCCAGGCCGGGAACGTGCGCAGCGGCCGGGACGGGCCGCGGAAGCCGACGGGCGCGAGCAGCTTCTTGCCGAGCGAGCCGTAGACGTCGTTGAAGTCGCCGGCGACGACCACGGGCGTGTCGGCATGGATCGACCGCAGCTCGTGCGACTGCAGGAAGCGACGCAACTGCTCGCGGCGCTCGGCCTCGGACAGACCGAGGTGCAGGTTGAACACGTGCAGCGTGCGGGTGCGGCCAGCATCGTCGTGCAGGCGCAGCTCCGCGTGCAGCACGCTGCGCGCCTTCTTGGTCGGCAGCGTCAGGTCGAGGTTGGTGCTGCTCGCGATTGGGGCGTGGCTGAGGATCGCGTTGCCGTACTCGCCGCGCCGGGGCCCGAAGCGCACGTTCACGAAGTAGGAGCGGTGCGGCATGCCGAGCGCCTCGCCGAGCACGTCGACCTGGCGTTCCCCGCGGTACCAGCGGCCGTTCTGCGCGACCTCCTGCATCAGCACGACGTCGGGCTCGGCGGTGGCGATCACGGCGGCCGTGCGCGCCGGGTCGTAGCGGCGATCGAGACCGCCGACGCACTTGTGCACGTTCCAGCAGAGGATGCGGAGGGTGAGGGGCAACGGGTCGCCTTCGCCGGCTGCGCGCACCATCGCCCGCGGTGGCGCCCGCCGCAACCATCGGGAAACGACGCCTGTGCACGGCGCTGCGCTGCAGGTCGACGTCCTCGCGTTGGCATCGTCGCGGCAACGCGCTCGGGCGAGGTGCGCGAAGTGAGAGGCAGTCGAACGCGCGGAACCGGCCGCCGCGTCGGGTATCCTCCGCGCCTTCCACTCCCGAGCCCACCACCCCGATGGCCGCACCGTCCCGCACGTCCTGGAAAGGGTTCCTCAAGCTCAGCCTGATCTCCGTGCCGGTGAAGGCGTTCACCGCCAACGAAACCGCCGGCGAGGTGCACCTGAACCAGCTGCACAAGGACTGCAACAGCCGCGTGAAGTACCTGAAGGTCTGTCCGGAGCACGGCGAGCTGAAGAGCGAAGCGATCGTCAGCGGCTTCGAGCACCACAAGGACAGCTACGTCGTCGTCGATCCAGACGAGCTCGACAAGCTGCGCACCAAGACCGACCGCGCGGTCAGCATCGACGGGTTCGTGCCCGCCGACGCGGTCGACGGCATGTACTTCGCCGGCAAGGCGCACTACCTGCTTCCCGACGGTATCGCCGGCTCGCGGCCGTACGCGCTGCTGCGCGACGGCATGAAGCAGAACAACGTCTGCGCGATCGCGCAGGTGGTGATGACCGGACGCGAGCAGCTCGTGCTGCTGCGGCCGAGCGGCAAGCTGCTCGTGATGACGGGGCTGCACTATCCCGCCCGCGTGCGCAAGGCGAAGGACTTCGAGAGCGAGGTCGAGGACATCGCCTTCAAGCCGGAAGAAGTCGCGCTGACGAACACGCTGATCGCGGCGTCGAAACTCGCGAGCTTCGACCTCGACGCCTACCAGGACCAGTACGTGAAGAAGCTCAAGCAGCTCATCGCGCTGAAGGTCGAAGGCAAGGAGGTCGTGCAGGCGCCCGACCACGAGGAGCCGAAGATCCTGAACCTGATGGACGCCCTGAAGAAGAGCGTCGCGGAGGCGCAGGCTCGTCAGGTCGGTGGAGCCGCCGAGGACGAGGCGGACAAGAAGCTGGCGCCGAGTGCCGGCAAGAAGAAGGGCTCCCGCAAGGTCGAAGGCTGACCCGCGCGCCGTGGCGACGATGGCGACGTCCCGACTGCCGCAACACGTCGAGCCGATGCTGGCGCGCATCGGCGCGCCGTTCGATTCGGCGGCGCATCTGTTCGAGATCAAGTGGGACGGCGTGCGCGCGGTCACCTACGTCGAGGCCAGCGAGCACCGCATGCACGGTCGCCGGCGGCGCGACCTCGCCGGCCGGTATCCGGAGCTCGCGTTCCTGGCCGGTCTGCCCGCGGGGTGTGTGCTCGACGGCGAACTCGTCGTGCTGCAGCAAGACGGCCGCCCCGACTTCCGGGCGATGATCGGCCGCGAGAACGGTTCGGCCGCCGACGCGCCGGCCGCCGCGCGCCGGTCGCCGGTCGTCTACGTCGTCTTCGACCTGCTCTACGAAGGCCACCAGAGCCTGCTCGGGCTCCCGCTGCACGAGCGTCGGCAGCGGCTCGCTGCTCTCGTCGCGGCGAGCGGCGAGCGGCGGCTCGTGCTGTCGGACGGCGTCGTCGGCCAGGGCCTCGCGTTGTTCGCGGCGGCGCGCGAACGTGGCCTCGAGGGCATCGTCGGCAAGCGCCTCGACTCGACCTACCGGCCGGGCGAGCGCACCGACGCGTGGCAGAAGATGAAGCTCGTGCAGCAGATCCACTGCCTGGTACTCGGCTACGAGCCCGACGGCGAGCGCGACTTCAAGTCGCTGATCGTCGCGACCGACGTGAACGGCGAGATCCGGTGCGTCGGCAAGGTCGGGTCGGGCATCGGCGCTGCCGAGCGCGACGAACTGCGGCGGCGGCTGTTCGGCGCCCGCGTCGAGAAGCCGCTCGTCGATCCGGGCATGAAGGGTCGCTGGATCGCGACGGGGCTCTACTGCACCGTGAACTTCCTCGAGTGGACGGCGAGCGGTTCGCTGCGCGCGCCGGTGTTCGTCGGGCTGGTGCCCGAGGGTGCGGCATGAAGGAGGAACGCGAGCTCGAGCGCACGTTCACGTCGGCAGAGCTCGCCGAGTTCTGCGGGCTGCCCGGCAACGTGCTGCGCCGCTTCATCGACCGCGAACTGCTGAGTCCGATGCGCGGCAGCGTCGATCGTTACGCGTTCCGCGCGGCCGGCTGTGCGCGGGTGCTGGCGCAGCTCTGGCGCGCCGGCTGGACCGCTCCGCGCATCGAGCGTGCCTGGCGGCTGGCGCGCTCGGTCGTTCCCGACGCGGATGCCGCGCTGACGGGGCTGCTGGCGAGCATCGGCCAGCGGCGCGTCACCGTGCGAACTCCCGACGGCCGGTTGGTCGAACCGGGCGGGCAGATGTTGTTCGACTTCGCCGGCGCGGCGAGCTGCACGGCGGCGTTGCCGTCCCTGCGTTCGCCGCAGGACTGGTTCGCGATCGGCGTCGACGCGGAGGCGGCGGGCCGCATCGACGACGCGATCCGCGCCTACGAGCACGCGGCCGTCGACGGCAGCGCCGAGATCCACTTCAACCTCGGCAACTGCTACTACGGCCAGCGCCGGCGCAGCGAAGCGGCCGCGCAGTTCCTGGCCGCGATCGGCAAGGCGCCGGAGTACGCCGAGGCCTGGAACAACCTCGGCGTCGTGCGTGGCGAACTCGGCGATCGGGCCGGTGCGGTCGAGGCGTTGCGGCGCGCGCTCGAGCTGGTGCCGCACTACGCCGACGCGCACTACAACCTCGCCGAGGCGCTCGCGGTGGTGGGGGACATGGACGGTGCGCGCTCGCACTGGCGCGCGTACTTGACGTTCGATCCGAACAGCCGCTGGGCCGAGCAGGTGCGACGGCGACTCTCGAGCAACGGTGGGTGAGGCGGCTCCTCGCCGTCACGCACCGCGCAGCATCTCGCCCAGCGCCGCGATCGCGGGCATCAGGTCCTGCTTGTCGTCGAGCGCCTTGCGGAACAGGTCGCCCCGCTGCGCCAGGCGCTGCGGCATCGTCTTGATCGTGAAGCGCTGCGGCGTCAGTTCGCCGTCCTCGAGTTCGTCCCACAGCAGCGGCGCCGACACGCTGGCGCCGCGCACCGGCCGCGCCGAGTACGGCGGCACGATCGTCTGGCTGCGGCGATTCTGCAGGAAGTCGAGATAGACCTTTCCTTCGCGTCGGTCCGGCAGCCGCTCGACCGTCGCGATGTCGGGCAGTTCGCGCACCAGCACGCGCGCGATCGCCTCGCAGAACATCCGCGAGTGGTCGTAGGTGTAGCCGGGCAGCAGTGGCACGAACACGTGCATGCCGTGCTTGCCCGACGTCTTCAGCAGCGGCCGCAGCCCGATGCCGCGCAGCAGCTTGCCGGCGGCGCGAGCGATGCGCACGACGTGCGGGAACGGCGCCTGCTTGGGGTCGAGGTCGAGCACCGCGAAGTCGGGCGCGTCGAGCGAGCCGACGCGCGACAGCCACGGATGCAGGTCGATGCTGCCGAGGTTGACGACGTGCAGCAGCGTGTCGAGGTCGTCGACGACGTGGTGCGGCACGATCGCACCGTCGTGCTCGATCGGTGCGGTGCGCAGCCACGCCGGCGAGCCTTCCTTGACCTCACGCTGGTAGAACGACTTGCCGTCGATGCCGTCCGGGAAGCGGTTGAGGTGCAGCGGGCGATCGCGAAGGTGCGGCAGCAGCGCGTCGGCCACCGCGTGGTAGTAGGCGAGCAGGTCGCCCTTGGTGTAGCCCTCGGCGGGCCACCAGACCTTGCCGAGGTTGCTCGGCTTCCAGCGGGGCGCTGCCGCGGTGGTGGGCGTGACGTTCGTCGTGCGCGGCGGTCCGGCGCCGTCCACGGCGGCGGGGCTGCACGGCACGCGAACCCAGTCGGGGGACGGGCCGCTCGCGTAGCGGCTCCCCGCGCGCTTGCCGATCGCGGCCGGCAGGCCGGCTTCGGCGATCGCCGCGAGCAGCGACGCGCCGTCGCCGGCGACGTGGTCGACGAAGAGCACCCCGCCGTCGCCGGGCAGCAGCGTGCGCAAGGCCTGCTTGCGGTCGAGCAAGGGCAGGGCGCGCAGGTCGTAGTCCTCCCACTGCAGCAGATCGAAGGCGTAGAAGACGACGTCCCGGCCGTGGTCCGTGGCGAGTGCTTGCGCGAGCGCATCGCGCGTTGGTCGGCCACCGGCGTCGAGCGCGACCAGCACGCCGTCGATCAGCGCCTCGTGGCAGCGCAGCGCCCGCATGCCGGCGACGACGGCGGACGGTGGGGTCGGGAACGCCGGCAGCACGATCGTCCCGCCGCGCTTGTGCGCGAGGCTCCGGGCGCCGGCGAACTCCATCTCGTAGAGCCAGTCCGGGTCGCGCAGCGCAGGCCGTTCGCTCGTCCAGCGCATCGGCGTCGTCGACGGCGGTACGGCGCGTTCGGGCGCGTCGCCGAGTTCGATGCCGAGCGCGCTCTCGCGGGCGTGGCCCGAGTACTCGTCCTTGCTCTTGAACAGGAGCCAGCTGTTCTTCGCCTGCTGCGTGCGCACCAGGTGCCATTCGCCGCGCAGCCGCCGGCCATGGAGGCGCACCTTCAGCTCGCCGCGCGCCATCGCCTCCTCCCAGGTCGGGATCTTCACCAACTCGTACCGGCCTCGATCCCAGATCTGCATCGTGCCGGCGCCGTACTGGCCCTTCGGGATGCGACCGTGGAAGTGCTCGTACTCGAGCGGGTGGTCCTCGGTGCGCACGGCGAGGCGTTTCTCCGCCGGATCGAACGAGAACCCACGCGGCACGGCCCACGACTTCAAGACGCCGGCGTGCTCGAGCCGGAGGTCGTAGTGCAGGTTGCGGGCCTCGTGCCGATGCACGACGAACACGTCGTCCGCACGGGCCAACGGTGGGGCGGGCTCGGGCTCCGGAGTGCTGCGGAAGTCGCGCTTCCTGCGGTAGTCATCGAGCGCGTCGCCCATGCGCCGGCGATCCTCGCTGCAGCCGTCGGTCAGGCAAGGGTGCGAGCCGATGCGTGTGCACTCCCGCACTTCGTGCGATCGCGCACTCCCAGCGTCGCCGGCAGAGGCTGCCTTCGTGCAACGCCGCATCGCCACACGGCTTGGGTGCGGCCGTGCCGCCAGCGGGCTTGTTCGCGACGACCGCGGAGCGGGGCAAGGTGCCGCACCCGCGGGTGGGCACCGGGTTTGCTTTCTCTGCCGGCATTCGCGCGTCGCGTCAGCGGCTGCGGCGACGAGACTTCGCTTGCATGGAACCCATGGCGAAGTAACGTCCTGCGGCTCTCCTGGCTCGACTCGTCCCCGAGCAAGACCCTGTACCGCCGCAAGCGGCTGCCATCCCAATGTCAGCGATCCCGATGAAAGGCACCCTCTCCCACCGGCCGAACCCGTTCGCTCTCGTTGGCGCGGCGGCCACCCTGCCCCTGCTAGGACTTGCCGGCCTGCTGGCCGGTTGCACCGGCGGCAGCAAGGGCGATCCCGACAACCGCGGCGACTTCAAGGTGGTCAGCGTCAGCACCGGGTCGGGCAGCGTCTACCCCTACCGCATTCGCACCACGGACCAGTTCGGCAATCCGACCTCGACCGTCGTCAACATCGAGAGCGAGGACACTCTCAAGAAGTTCGTGAACGGCAACAACGGGGTGCTGCCGGTCGCCACCCTGCCCGTGGACGCCGTGTTGCCCGACGGCACCCCTGGCAACCACTTCCTGCACTTCACGTTCAGCCACAAGCTGCAGATCGAGTCGATCCTCAGCAACCTGCTGGCCGACCAGTCGAACAGCGGCCTCGTCGGCTCGATTGCGTTGCTCGCCTACGATCCGTCGACGGAGACCTCGGTGACGCTTCGCGGGCGCGGCTTCGTCAACGGCTACACCTACTTCAACACCGGTGGTGCTCTGCAGCTGGTGCGGGCCCTCGAAGCCGACGGCAACAAGGTGAAGGTGCTCGATCCGCGCGCCAACGGGTTCCCGAACTACGCGGGCGCCGCGGACCTGGTCAGCCGGAAGTCGTTCACGTTCATTGCCGACGACGACAACGACCTGACCGCGCTCGACACGTTCCCCGGCGACCGCCTGCTCCGCATCCTCGTCACCAACGCGGTGCGCGACAGCGAGAACGACATCCTCGAGCAGGAGATCGGCGTGGCGACGACGGTCGGCAGCGATCCGAACCCGCCCCAGGTGCTCGGCTTCACCACGCTGCCGCAGATCCAGCCCGGCAACGGCCAGACCGGCGTCGATCCGACCGGCTCGATCCTGGTGCGCTTCAACAAGCCCGTGCAGCCCGGCCGGGTCGGCACGTTCTTCGACCCGAACCTGTTCACGCCGCCGACCGGCGGCATTTCGCTGTCGGTGACGTCGGCCGCCGCGACGTTCCCGGTGATCTACTACGCGGACCCGGTGAGCTACGGCGACTTGATGAGCTACTTCATCAAGCCGGCCTACAGCCTGCCGGGGAACTCGCAGGTCGACGTCACGGTGTTGTCGACCACGATCACGAGCCTGATCGGTGACCCGATCGGCTCGCCGATCACCACCAGCTACACGACTGGCGATGGTCCGGGCCTGGTGAACGCGCCGGTGGCGCCCGAGGCGATCTACATCGGCATCGGTGGCGCGCAGCCGGGCGTGTCGGTGATCGACCTGCACGGCTTCGGCCAGGGCACCGGTGACCCGTCGTTGTCGCGCTTCCCGCTGAACCCGAACATCGGTCTGCCAGGCGTCGTGCCGTCGCTGGCGCCCGGCACGTCGAGCCTCGATGCCGGTGGTGCGGGTGTGTTGACGCTGACCCAGGACACCAACGGCAACACCCGCCTGCTGCGCGATCCGATCGTCGGCGACGTGACCGACATCCACCTCGGCGCGCCGCTCGATCTCATCTACAACAACGAGAACGTCAACCGCAACGCGTCGCGCGCGAACCAGATCAACCAGCTGCTCGGCGCCGCGATGTCTGGGAACACGATCACGCAGCCGCCGATCCCGAACCCGCCGCGGCTCGTCTTCCCGCCGCCGAACCCGAACCGCGCGATCTTCGGCGAAGAGCCGACGGTCAAATCGTCGCTCGGCCCGCCAGGCGCCCTGGTCACCGGTGGCCCGCCCGCCGGCTGCCTCGCCGTCGGTCTGAACCTGCTCGTGCAGGGCAATCCGTTCTCGTCGGTGCAGAACGAGATCGGCGTCTACGGCTCGTCCTTCATGGGCGTCTTCGTCGGCCCGCAGCCGGCCCCCGCGTCGCCGCCGCCGCCGCCGCCGTTCTGCCCGTTCACGTCGCGCCAGCAGGTCGGCCACTTCCTGTATGTGCTCGACCGCGACAACCGCCAGGTGCTGGTCGTCAACAGCAACCGCTTCACGGTGCTCGACTCGATCCAGCTCTCGGACCCGGTGAGCATGGCGGTGTCGCCGAACATGACGCGCCTCGCGGTGACCAACTTCGCGAGCTCGTCGGTGAGCTTCATCGACATCAACCCGCTGAGTGGGACGTTCCACCAGATCGTCGCCCAGACGCCGGTCGAGAGCGGCCCGACCGGCATCGCCTGGCAGCCGGACGGCGAGGACGTGCTGGTCGTGTCGACCGACGCCAACTTCCTGACGATCATCAGCGCGCTCGACTTCACGGTGCGGCGCAGCCTTGGCGGCTTCCTCAACGCGCCGATCGACGTCATCGTGACCGAGCGCTACTTCGGCCACGGCAACACGTCGGGCCTCTACTACGCCTACATCCTGAACGGCAACGGCACGATCGCGATCTACGAGTCAGGCCCTGACGGCGTCAACGGCATCGGCTTCAACGACATCATCGGTTCGGTGACGAACGTCAGCTTCCCGCGCGCGCGGGCGATGATGTACGACATGTCGGGCGGCTTCGGCGGTGTGTTCATCGGCCACACCGACGAGAGCGGACTCGGCCAGGTCAGCCGGTTGACGCTGACCGCGACCCCGCTGGGCGCCTTGCCGCTCAACCCGGTGTCCGGCGGGTTCATCCTGCCGCCGACCTACCGCCAGAAGGAGTGGACCGTCACGCAGCGGTTCGGCGGTGCCGTCAACGTGCAGAACTTCATGACCGGCAACTCGGTCATCGACATCTGCTTCGACGACATGCTGAACGTCGGTGGTTTGACCGGTCAGGGCAACCTGCTGGCGCCGTCGTTCGCCACCACGCCCTACATCCACTCCGGAAAGCACACGCTGAAGGTCATCAACGGTGCGCCGGTTGCCGCCGCGCAGCCGCGGTTGATGTTCGTCGCGCTGTCGGACGTCGGCAACGTCGACGTGTTCGAGATCGGCACGGGGACGCGCATCGCGACGATCCCGGTGCCGGGCGTGCGCACGGTGACAAACTACTGGCGCCAGTGACCGCCGCCGCCGGCCCGGCGGCTGGCGACCCAACGGGCCCCGCTGCGGCGACGCCGCCGCGGGGCCCGTGCTGTTTCCAGCCCGTTGCCCCGGGGCGTCGTTGAGCCGAGCGTGATCCCGTCGCAGAATCGCCGCATGCCGGAAGCCGCCGCGATCTGCCGCATGTTCGCCGACGTGGCGCCCGGCTACGACCGCGCCAACCGCGCCTTGTCGCTCGGCATCGACCGGTGGTGGCGACGCCGCACCGTCGCGGTCGTCGACGTGCGCGCCGGTGAGCACGGCCTCGACGTCTGTGCGGGCACCGGCGACCTGTCGTTCGCCCTGCAGCGTGCCGGGGCCGAGATCGTCGGCTCGGACTTCTGCGCGCCGATGGTGGTCTTGGCGCGCGCCAAGGCCGCGCGGGTCCCGTCGCCGCCGTCGTTCCTGGCCGCGGACGCGATGCGCCTGCCGTTCGCCGATGGCGCGTTCGACTTCGCCACCGTCGCGTTCGGCATCCGCAACGTCAGCGACCCGGTGGTGGCGTTGCGCGAGATGGCGCGCGTCGTGCGGCCAGGAGGGCGCGTCGTCGTGCTCGAGTTCTGCAAGCCCACCGTGCCGGTGCTCGGGGCGTTGTATCGGGGCTACTTCCGCAACGTGCTGCCGCGACTCGGCCGCTGGATCAGCGGCGCCCGCAGCGACGCCTACCGCTACCTTCACGATTCGGTGATGGCGTTCCCCGAACGCGAGCAGTTCCTCGACCTGATGCGCACCGCCGGCCTGCAGGCGCCGCGCCAGCGCCTGCTGACCTGCGGCATCGCCGCCATCTACCGTGGCGAAGTCACCGGCTGACGCGCGTGCCGCCGCGTCGCTGCCGTCCGGCGGCTACCTGCACTGGTCGCGCGATGCGGCGGTCGGCTGCTGTGCAGTTTTGCCGCTCTGGTTGCTGTACGAAGGCCTGCGTCTGCTGTTGACGCCCGAGGAACGCAATGGCGCCGAAGCGCTGCTGCTGCGCGAGATCGGGCGCCTGGGCGTGCCGGGCCACCTGGTGCTGACGGCGGCGTTCGCGCTGCTGACGCTGCTGTCGGCGGCTTCGCTGAAGCGCCGCGACGTGCCGTGGATGCGCATCGCCGCGGTGATCGCGCTGGAGGGCACGCTCTACGCACTGCTGCTCGGACCGCTGTCGCAGCAGCTCGCGTCGTCGGCGCAACGGCTGCTCGCGACGGGCGTGGTCCCGTCGTCGCTCGCCGCGAACCTCGTCCACTCGATCGGGGCCGGCGTGTTCGAAGAGCTGGTCTTCCGCCTCGGCCTGATGTCGCTGCTGGTGTGGCTGGTGCTGCGGCCGGTGCGCGCGTGGTCGCTGCCGTCCTGGACGGCCGGCGTCGTGGCGGTCGTCGTCAGCGCGTTGGTGTTCTCGTGGTTCCATCACCTGTGCGGAGAACCGTGGGATTCCGGCCGCTTCACCTACCGTGCGATGGCCGGCCTGCTGCTCGGTGTGTTGATGTGGGTGCGCGGTTTCGGCGTCTGCGTCTACACGCACGCGATCTACGACGTCTGGTTCTACCTCTCCGCCGATGGCTCCTGATTCCCCGGTTACGCCGTCTGCGCAGCGCTTCGCCGTCGGGTGGTCCGGCGGCAGCGGCATCGCCTACGGTCTGCGGTTGGTGGAGGCCCTGCTCACCGCCGGCCACGAAGTGCACCTCTGCGCGACCACGGCGGCCCTGCGGGTGCTGCGCCACGAGGCCGGCCACGATGCCGTCACTTCGCACGCGGACCTGCGCGGGCTGTTCGTTCCGGCCCTGCGCGAACGGCTGTTCGTGCACGACCTCGCCGCCGTCGAGGCGGCGCCGGCGTCGGGCAGTGCGGGCATGCGGGCGACGATCCTGTGCCCCTGCAGCATGGGAACGCTGGCGCGCGTCGCGCACGGCTTCTCGAGCAACCTCGTCGAGCGAGCGGCCGACGTAGCACTCAAGGAAGGGCGGCCGTTGGTCGTCGTGCCGCGCGAGACGCCGCTGTCGNNCGCGCGGCTCGGCGCGGTCGTGCTCCCGGCCATGCCCGGGTTCTACCATCGCCCGCAGTCGGTGCAGGACCTCGTCGACTTCGTCGTCGGCAAGATCCTCGATCGCCTCGGCATCGCGCATCCGTTGATCCGCCGCTGGCAGACGCCGCCGCCGTCGTCGTCGCCGTGGCACGAGGGCGAGGAGCCATGACCGGCGCATCGCTGCTCGCGCGCGCGCGCACCTGGACGTCGCTGGTCAAGCTCTCGCACTCGGTGTTCGCGCTGCCGTTCGCGCTGCTGTCGCTGCTGTCGGCGACGGGCGGCCGGCCCGGCTGGCGCTTGCTCGGCCTCGTCGTCGCCGCCGTCGTCGCGGCGCGCACCGCGGCGATGGCCTACAACCGACTCGTCGATCGCGCGCTCGACGCAGCGAACCCGCGGACCGCCGGACGTGAACTCCCGCGCGGGGTCGTGACGCCCCGCGCGGTGCTGCTGCTGGTCGTCGCCGCCGCCACCGCGTTCCTCGCCTGTTGCTGGTTGCTGGCGCCAGTGTGCTTCTGGCTGGGCCTGCCGACGCTGCTGTTCCTGCTCGGCTACAGCCACGCCAAGCGCTTCTCGTCCCTCTGCCATCTGTGGCTCGGCACCGCGCTCGGCATCGCTCCGGTCGCCGCGTGGCTGGCGGCCGACGGCGAGTTCTCGGCGCGTCTGCTGGCGCCCGCCGTGCTCGGCCTCGCGGTGGCGTGCTGGGTCGCCGGCTTCGACGTGCTCTATGCCTGCCAGGACGAGGAGTTCGACCGCGCGCACGGGCTGCGTTCGCTGCCAGCGCGATTCGGTGCGCCGCGGGCGCTGCAGATCGCGCGTGCCCTGCACGGGCTCGCATTCGTCGGCTTCGTCGGCTTCGGCCTGCTGGTCCCGCTCGGGGCCATCTGGCTGTGCGGAACCGGCGCCGCGGCGGCCCTCCTGTTGTGGCAGCACCGGCTGGTGCGACCCGGAGATCTGCGCCGGATCGACATGGCGTTCTTCACCGCGAACGGCACGATCGCGGTCGTGATGTTCGTCGCCGGATTCGTCGACCTGCTGCTGCGCGGAGCCTGAGCGTGGCTGCCCCGTCGCCCGTCGCCGAGTTGGAGCGCCTCGCCAAACTGCTCGGCAACGGCTTGCCGCCGCTGCTGCTGCTCTACGGCGAGGGAGCCTGGTTCCGCGGCCAGGCGGTTGCCCTCGCTCTCGCCGCCGTGCCCAAGGACGCCGAACTGCGCATCGTCGACGCCGTTGCCGAGCGGCTTGCCGGCGGGGGTGGTGGCGGCGATGGCGACGACGACGCGGACGACGAACGTGACGGCGCCGCGACCGCGGAGCCGGTCGAGCCCGCGGCGACGGACGTGGTCGAGGGGCTGCCCGTCCTGCAGGACCTGCGCGGCGGGGGACTGTTCGCGCGCACGGCCTTCGTCGTCGTGCGTCGCGGCGGCGCCTGGTGGGCGAACCACGTCGAGGCGGTGGCGGCGGCGGTGCCGGGCTTCGGCAAGGGCTGCGGCCTCGTCATCGAGGCGAAGAAGCTCGATCGTCGCAAGAAGGCCGCGCAGGCGCTGGTCAAGACCGCGACGGCCGCCGGCGCGTGCTTCGAGTTCCGCGAGCTCTACGACCTGCCCTTCGATCGCAACGACCCGCCCGAGAAGGGAGAACTGTGCCGGTGGCTCCAGGCCGAGGCCGCAAAGCGCGGCGTGCCGCTGCAGCCAGCGGCGGCGTGGCTCGTGGTGCAGCAGGTCGGCACGTCGTGCGCGGATCTCGTCGCCGAGATCGATCGCCTTCGTGGTGTGCTCGGCGCCGGTAGCGCGAAGAAGCCGCTCACGCCGGCCGATCTGCACGGCAAGCTGACCGTCAGTTTCGAGTCGACGCCGTTCGAGTTCGCGGCGGCGGTGCTCGCCGAGGACCGCGCCGCGGCCTGGCGCAGCCTGCGCGCGATCTTCGACCGCGGCGTGCGCAGCAAGGACGGCAAGCCGATGGACCGCGGCGGCCTGCTGCCGTTCGTGACGAGTTGGATGTTCGGCCAGCTCGTCAAGACCTACGAAGGGCGTCAGTTGCTCGACGACGGTGTGTCGCTGCGCGACGTGGCGGCACGCGTCGGCGTGTTCCAGTTCCAGGAGCGCTACGTCCGGCAGGTGGAGAAGCACCGCTTGCCGCGGCTCGCGCAGGGTCTGCTGGCCCTGCAGCAGTGCCAGCGCCTGAGCCGCACGACCGGCGAGGAGCCCGACGTGCTGCTCGAGCGCTTCCTGCGGGCGTGGTTCGACGGCGCGCCGATGCCGCAGGCCGGAGGCAGGGAACTGTGATCCGCCGTCTGCCGCCCGAAGTGGTCAACCAGATCGCCGCCGGCGAAGTCGTCGAGCGGCCGGCGTCCGTGGTCAAGGAGCTGGTCGAGAACGCGCTCGATGCCGGCGCCAGCCGCATCCGCGTCGAAGTGCTCGACGGTGGGGCCCAGTCGATCGTCGTCGGCGACGATGGCGATGGCTTCCTGCCGGAGGATCTGCCGCTCGCGTTCGCGAGCCATGCGACCAGCAAGCTCGCCTCGGTGCACGATCTCGAGCACATCGGCAGCCTCGGTTTCCGCGGCGAAGCGCTGGCGTCGATCGGCGCGGTGTCGCGGGCCCGCATCCAGAGTCGGCGACGTGGTGCTGCCGAGGGGTGGCAGGTCCGGTGCGAGGCTGGCGTCGAGACGCCACCCGAGCCGTGTGGCTGTCCCGAGGGCACGCGCGTCGAGGTCAACGAGCTGTTCTGCAACGTCCCGGCGCGGCGGCGCTTCCTGAAGAGTCCGCACGCCGAACGCGCGCGCATCCAGGAACTGCTGGCCGAACTGTCGCTGGCGCGGCTCGACGTCGACTTCACGTTCGTCGCCGACGGCAAGCAGGTGCTGCGGCTGCCGCACGGCGACGACCTGGTGCGCCGGTTCTGCCGGTGCTTTGGCGACGAGCTCGGACGCGGGCTGCTGCCGGTCGAGCGCACGTTTCCAGGTCTGTCGGTGCGTGGCGTCATCGGCGAACCGGACCTGGCGCGGCGCGATGGCAAGCTCGAGCTGCTGCACGTGAACGGCCGGCTGGCGAGCGAACGCAGTGCGTTGTTCGCGATCCGACAGGCCTATCGCGAGTACCTGATGGGCGGGCGGTTTCCGATCTACGTGCTGCAGCTCGCGCTCCCGGCGCAGGACGTCGACGTCAACGTGCACCCGCGCAAGGCGGAGGTCCGCTTCGTGCACGCGCGGACCGTTGCCGGCTGCCTGCACGAGACGGTGCGCGCGGCGCTGCAGGCGCGGTCCGGACTCGGCAGCAGTGCCGGCGGCGTGGTCATCGCCCCGGACCTGCCGCGGGCCCGTTCGGGCATGCCCGCACTGCCGCCTTCGCTGTTCGACGCGCGACCCCCGTCGCCGTTGCCGCCCGCGGCGACACCGTCCGTCGTCACGGTACGCGAGACGCCGGTCGTCGGCGCCGGTGCCGATGCCGCCCCGGCGCGGCCAACGCTGCCGAATCCGTTCGCCCGCGTCTCGGGTCGATACCTGCAGGTGCTGGACCTCTACCTGTTGCTCGAAGGACCCGACGGCCTGCTGGTCGTCGACCAGCAT
Source organism: Planctomycetes bacterium UBA2386 (assembly GCA_002343845.1). The sequence continues at coordinate 35,501 of DDSQ01000194.1, forward strand.
GCGCTCCACGAACGGGTGATGTACGAGGAGCTGCGCGCCCAGCACGCCGCGGGGTCCGTGCAGGTGCAGCGGCTGCTCACGCCGGCCGTGGTCGAGGTCGCTCCCGCGGAGATGGCGTGGCTCGAAGCGGCCCGCGAGCCCCTGGCCCGCGAGGGGCTGCTGGTCGAACCGTTCGGCCCTTCGGCGGTCGCCGTGCACGGCGTGCCTGCGGCGCTCAACCGGATCGATCCGGGCAAGCTGGTGCACGCCTTGGCGTTCGCCGAGGACCAGATCGACGCCAGTTCGCTGCGCGGGCTCGTTGCCGAGCGGTTTCATTCGATGGCCTGCCGATCGGCGGTGATGCGCGGCGATCGCCTTGCCGATGCCGAGATCCAGGCGTTGCTCGTGGCGGCGGCGAAGCTCGAGCATCCGCACAACTGCCCGCACGGGCGGCCGACGGTCCTGACGTTCACCGCCGCCGAACTCGAGCGGTACTTCCGCCGCCGCTGCTGAGTCCGTCAGCGGGCCGGCTTGCGGTCGAAGTCCTCGGGTCGCAGTTCGGGGCGCAGCGACAGCTCCAGCACTTGCGCGCTCGAATTGAGCGCCAGCTTGCCGCCCTCGCGGAACAGATGCTTGAGGTTGTGCGGCACGAGGATGCCGTCGCGCACGCGCAGGTCGTCGAGCAGAATGCGTTCGCCGCGCTGTTCGTCGACTGCGGCGCCGTCGCGCGGCCAGGCATCGACGGCGGCGAGGCGGCCCGTCTGCGTGTTCACGAACACCTCGAGCCGCACCGGCCGGTCTTGCCCACCCTGCTGAAGCAACGGGAACGCCGGCAGCTCGCCGCCGACGACCTTGCAGGCGAACGACCGGCCACGCGCCACCACCAGCGTTGCGTCACGAAGGGGCGTCCGATTCTGCAGGCTGCGCAGCACGTCGGCGGGCGAGAGGAACCGCAGCAGTTGCCGGGCCAGGTTGGTGTGCCGCTCGCACGCTGCGAGATCCTGCACGAAGTCGGCACTGCCGAGATCGCGCGGCTCGCCTTGCACGAGTTGCCACGGTCCGTCGCGGTCCTGGCCACGGACGATCGGCGCTCCCGCGTCGCGAACTTCGTAGCGGATCAACGGCATCACGCGNNCCGCTGCCACTCGAGGAACGTCACGTTGAGGTCGACCTGGCCACGCTGCTCGGCGGTCTTGTCGTGCAGTTGGAACGTGAACACGCCGCGCAGCGCCGTCGCATTCGGCACCGGACCCTCGGGGCGATGCGCCGCCTCGAGGCGTTGGCACAGCGCGACGAATTCGTCGGGGG
>DDSQ01000001.1:0-1949 GCA_002343845.1 Planctomycetes bacterium UBA2386
CTCGCACGGCGCGTTCTCGCACTGCATGCACGGCACCGGCATGTGCGCGACCTGCGGATCCTCCGCCATCGCGTGGAGGTCGGCGCGCGTCTGCTCCGCCTTCGGCCGGCCGTCCGCGGCCGAACTGAAGTAGCGGTCGGTGCGGATCCAGAACATCTCGCGGTTCCGGCGCACCTGGATCTTGCCGACCATCGGTACGTTGTTCTCGGCGACGCACGCGACCATGCACGCGCTGCAGCCGGTGCACGCGTTGAGGTCGATCACCATGGCCCACTGGTAGGGCGACTTGGCGACCTCCGGGTCCTTGCTCTTGCTGCCGTCGAGGTAGCCGCGCTCCTCCCACAGCGACTTGTTGAGGTCCTTCTCGACCTTGCCCTTCAGCGCTGCGGCCTTGTCGAGCGGCGACATCTTCGGCGCCCAACGCGAGTCGGCTTCGTTCTTGGCGACCGTGGTCTCGCGCACGATCGCGCGGCCAACCATGGTGCCCTGCTCCTGCGTGGTGACGAGGTCGTAGCGACCCTGGCCCTTGGTGACCTGCACCCCGGTCAGGATCCACTGGCCGCTGGCGCGCAGCGGGTAGGCGTTGAAGCCGGTGTGACGCGCAACCTTGCACGACTCCGGCAACTCGCGGCCCCAGCCCAGCGTGATCGTCACGCTGTCGTCGGCGTGGCCCGGCACGATCCAGGCCGGGATCTGCAACTGCACCGGCGCGCCCTTCACGGTCGCGGTCACGGTCAGCATGTCGCCGTTCTCGACCGCGAGCTTGCTCGCCGTCGCCATGCTCAGCGTGGCGGCGTTGTCCCAGCACAGCTTGGTCACCGGCTCGGGGATCTCCTGCATCCACGAGTTGTTGGCGAAGCGGCCGTCCGCCATCTTCGCGCAACCGCGCAGCACGACCTCGAAGCCGTCGACCTTGGCTTGGGCCTGCACCGCGGGAGCGATCGCGCCTGCGTTCACCGTCACGTTCTCCGCGGCCAGTGCCGTGCCGGCGACGACGCCGTCGTGCAGGGCCTTCGGCCACCAGGCGGTCGCGAAGTCCGCGGCCTGGACCTTGCCCTGCCAGTGCGCCTTCACGAGTTCGTAGCCGAACGTCGTGTCGCGCGCCTCGACCACGTTCGGGGCGTTCGGCGACTGGTCGAGATAACCGAGGAACTCGAGCGTGCTCACGCCGCCGTGCAGCGGTGCCACCAGCGGTTGCTGCAGCGACACCGTGCCGTCGTGGGCGCAGGCGTCGCCCCAGCTCTCGAGGTCGTGCGCGATCGGGAAGTGCCAGTCGCAGGCCCGCGCGGTCTCGTCTTCGTGCGAGCCGACGTGGATCGTCGTCGCCGGCTTCTTGGTGCGCAGCAACTCACCGAACTTCAAGTCGGCGGGCGCGTCGTAGACCGGATTGGCGCCGAGGCAGACGAGCGTGGTGACGCTGCCCTTCTCGAGCGCGGTCGCGAGTTCTTGGATCGACGCGACGCAGCTCTGACCGAGGCCCTCGGGCAACGCCGCGTAGCGCACGGTCTGACCGACGGCGCCCAGCGCCTGGTTGATCGCGTGCACGATCGCGTGCACCGCAGCCGGTTGGCGCGGGCCGGCGACCACGAGGCAGCGGCCGCGCGCCTGCTGCAGGTCGCGGGCGATGACCTCGAGCCACTTCTTGCCGTTCTTCTCGAACGCGGCCGGCGAATGCGCGGCGAGGGCGCGTTCGAGGTCGCTGCTCGCGCCGACACCGAGCGCCTTCGCCAGTGCGAACGCCACGCTGGCGACGTCACCGGCCTTGGTGCGGAAGCGGTGGTCGGCAGCAGTGCCCGTCGTCGTGTAGGTCGACTCGACGACGTAGAGTCGCGAGAGCTTCTTGCCGGGCACCGGGGCGCGACGGCCGTCGGCCCACTGCCGCGCGCTGCGCAGGTGGTTGCCGTCGTTGGCGAGGAAGTCGCTGTCGAGCGCCACCACCACGTCGGCCT
>DDSQ01000001.1:2039-2765 GCA_002343845.1 Planctomycetes bacterium UBA2386
CGTTCTTCATCGCGGCGACGGCGGCGAGCACCGACGGCGACGTCGTTGGCGGCATCAGCACGTGCAGGCCTTCGCCCTTCTTGACGACGAGGTCCGGCAGCGCGGTGTTCTGGAACCACTCGTCGAACTGCTTCCAGGTCTCCTGCGACTGCGCGTGGTGCGAGTGCGTCGGCTCGCCGTGACCGGTGGCGTGTCCGTGGCCATCGTCGGCGGGCGCGTCGGCCTTCTTCGGCCCGCGCGCGGCGCGGCTGCGACCCGGATCGTAGAGCTGGATCAACTCGGCCTGCAGCTGCAGATCCGATGCGCCGAGGCTGCTCGGGTGGTCGGGGTTGCCCTCGATCTTGGTCGGACGCCCGTCGCTGCTCTTGACCAGGGCGCCGATGCCGTAGCCGTTGCGCGTCAGCGTCGTCGCGTAGAACTGCGGCAGGCCGGGCTTGACGCCTTCGTGCCGCTTGTTGAACGGCAGGATCTTGGTGACCGGCTTGCGGCAGCTGGTCATGCCGGCGAGCGCGACGGAGGCGGCAACGGCACCGAGGAAGCCGCGGCGCGACACGTCGTCGGGAGCTTCGGTGATGCCCTCGGGGAACTCGCGCTGGAGCGTCGCCTGGAACTCTGGCGAGTTCTCGAGATCGCCGAGGCTGCGCCAGTAGGTCGTCGTCGTGGTCGGGTCGCTCATGGTCGACGTGGGCTCGATCGGGACGCTGGTCATCGGTGGCACGCCGAGCA
>DDSQ01000069.1 GCA_002343845.1 Planctomycetes bacterium UBA2386
CCTGCAGGCCGAACGCGAGCAGGGCATCACGATCGACGTCGCGCATCGCTACTTCGCGACCGACCGCCGCAAGTTCATCATCGCCGACACGCCAGGCCACGTGCAGTACACGCGCAACATGGCGACCGGCGCGTCCAACTGCGACCTCGCGATCATCCTGATCGACGCGCGCCACGGTGTGCTCGAGCAGACGCGGCGGCACTCGTTCATCTGCTCGCTGCTCGGCATCCAGCACTTCGTCGTCGCGGTCAACAAGATGGACCTGGTCGGCTGGAGCGAGTCGCGCTTCCAGGAGATCCGCAGCGCCTACTCGGAGTTCGCGACGCGCCTGCAGGTGCGCGACATCCACTTCATCCCGATGTCGGCGCTGAAGGGCGAGAACGTGGTGTTCCGCGGCGCCTCGATGCCGTGGTTCCAGGGCAGCCCGCTGCTCGACCATCTCGAGACCGTTCACGTCGCGAGCGACCGCAACCTCGTCGACCTGCGCTTCCCGGTGCAGCACGTGCTGCGGCCGAACCTCGACTTCCGCGGCTTCGCCGGCACCATCGCGTCGGGCGTGATCCGCAAGGGCGACACCGTCGCGATCGTGCCGAGCGGCAAGCAGACCAAGGTCAAGGCGATCCACACCTTCGAGGGCACGATCCCGGAGGCGTGGGCGCCGATGGCGGTCGTGGTGACGCTCGAGGACGAAGTCGACTGCAGCCGCGGCGACATGCTGGTGAGTCCGAACAACGCGCCGGCCCTCGACAACGCGGTCGAGGCGATGGTCGTGTGGTTCCACGAGCAGCCGCTGCAGGCCGGCAAGCAGTACCTGATCAAGCAGACGACGCAGCAGACGTCGGCAGCCGTCACCGACCTGCGCTACCGCATCAACGTCGGCACGCTGCACCGCGAAGGCGCCGACGCGCTGCAGATGAACGAGGTCGGACGCATCCGCCTCGAGACCGCGCGGCCGCTGGCCGCCGACGACTACGCCAAGAACCGCGCGACCGGGTCGTTCATCCTGATCGACCGCATGCACAACGCCACCGTGGGCGCAGGCATGATCGTCGAACGCCGGAGCGCCGACGACACGACGCGCCGTCGCCGCGGCGCCGCCGACGCCGGCAGCAACGTGCGACTGCAGCACAAGCGCCTGGTCACGCCGGAGGCCCGCCAGGCGCGCCTCGGGCAACAGCCGTTCGTGGCCTGGATCACCGGCCTGCCGCGATCGGGCAAGTCGTCGGTCGCCTACGCGCTCGAGAAGGCGCTGTTCGACGGCAACCGCCACGTGACGGTGCTCGACGGCGAACTGCTGCGTGCCGGCCTCAACCGCGACCTCGGCTTCGGGGGCTCCGACCGCTGGGAGAACCAGCGCCGCGCCGCGGAGATCGCCAAGCTCAACCTGGCGCAGGGCATCAGCACGATCGTCGCCCTGGTGTCGCCGCTGCGCTTCGAGCGTGCCGAGGCGCGCGCGATCGTCGGCGCCGACCGCTTCCTCGAAGTGTTCTGCGACGCCCCGCTCGCCGCCTGCGAGGCTCGCGACCGCGACGGTCTCTACGCGCGAGCGCGCGCCGGCGAGATCGCGAACGTCACCGGCGTCGACGCGCCCTACGAGGCACCGGAGCAGCCGGCGATCACGCTCGACACCGTCAACGTCGGCGTCGACGCCAACGTGCAGCGAGTGCTCGAGCTGCTGCGCAGTCGCGGCCTGCTGCGCTGATCGCCATGGAACCCGTCATCGAAGCCCGGAACCTCAGCAAGACCTACCGGCTCTACGGGAACCCGTACCATCAGCTGCTGGAGAAGATGCCGTGGAACAAGCGGCCGCGGCACCGTGAGGTGCTGGCCCTGCAGGACGTCTCGTTCGCGGTGCAGCCCGGCGAGTGCATGGGCCTCGTCGGCACCAATGGTGCAGGCAAGTCGACCCTGCTGAAGGTGCTGAGCGGCACGACCTACCCCACGTCCGGCAGCTACTCGGTGCGCGGGCGCGTGACCAGCCTGCTCGAGCTCGGCGCCGGGTTCCACATGGGCTTCACCGGCCGCGAGAACGTGTTCATGAACGCGGCGATGATGGGCTTCTCGCGCAAGGAGGCGCAGAAGAAGTACCAGGAGATCGTCGACTTCAGCGAACTCGGCGACTTCATCCACGCGCCGGTGCGCACCTACTCGTCCGGCATGGCGGCCCGCCTCGGCTTCTCGGTCGCGGTCGCGACCGACCCCGACCTGCTGATCATCGACGAGATCCTCGCGGTCGGCGACATGAACTTCCGGCGCAAGTGCGTCGACAAGATCTTCGACTACAAGAAGCGCGGCAAGTCGATGTTCTTCTGCTCGCACTCGCTCTACGACGTGCGACAGATCTGCGAGCACGCGATCTGGATGCGGCAGGGTCGCATGCAGATGCTCGCCGACGCGATCACGGTCACCAACGAGTACGCGACCTACGAGAACAAGATCGCCGAAGGCGCGGGCGACCCCGTGCCGTTCCGCGACACGCCGCAGGCCGAGACGAAGGGACGCTCCAACCTGCCGCACGTCGTCGATGGCACGATCATCGACCCGGCGTCCGGCCAGCCGCGCAACCGCTTCTCGCCCGGCGATCCCGCCGCGGTGCGCGTGCACGTGAAGAACCCGACGCGCGAGAAGCTCGTCGTAGCGGTCGGCGCGATGCGCACCGACGGCACGCTCTGCTTCGGCCACACGACGCAGTTCGCGGGCGTCACCGTCGACTTCGCGGAGGGCTACGTGACCCTGTTCCTGGACGGGCTGAGCCTGCTGTCCGGAGAGTTCACGGTGCCGATCTGGCTGTTCGACGAGAACGGCGTGCACCGCTTCGAGGAGCGGCCCGCGTCGCAGAACCTGATCGTCGCCAACCGCACGAAGGACGTCGGGCTCTTCCTGCAGCCGCACCGCTGGGTCGTCGAGCCGAAGAAGGCGTGATCGCCCGCACCCGACCTAGATCAGGTCGGAGTACTTGTGCTTGCGGCTCATGAACACGCCGTAGCCGACCACGAACAGGACGAACGACGCCGCGGCAACGACGCCGAGCTGCGGCCAGAACGGGCCGAGGCTGGCCGCATCGCCGCCGAGCACCAGCCGATGCGCCTGCAGCAGCGGGTAGGCGGGATTCACGTTCATCATCGTCCACCGCGCCCACTCGGGGATGCCCTCGAGCTGGTCCTGCGCCCAGAACACCGGCGACAGGAACATCCACGCCATCACCAGGATCCGCCACAACTGCGCGATGTCGCGCACGAACACGTAGAGGTTCGCGAGCAGCATGCCGACACCGAGCGTGAACACGAACTGCACGGCCATCACCAGCGGCCACGCGAGCAGCAGCCAACCAGGGCGCGCGACGCCGATCGCCAGGCCGGCGATCAGGCAGACGATGGCGCCGACCAGGTAGGTGACGATCGACGACGCGACGGGCGGCACCAGCAGCGCTTCCGCCGGGAACGCCACCTTCTTCACGAGGTTGCCGTTGTCGACGATCAACGTGCTGCACTGCGTCGTCGCCTCGGCGAGCGCGTGGAAGACGATCACTCCCGAGAACAGGTAGATCGCGAACGAGGCGTTCGGTCCCTGCCCGGTACGGTCGAAGAAGACGCCGAAGATCAGGAAGTAGACCGCGAACAGGAACAGCGGCTGCAGCAGCATCCAGCCGATGCCGAGGAAGCTGCCGTTGACCCGGCTCATCAGGTCGCGGCGCAGGAAGTTCTGCACCATGAACCGGTTCCGCCAGACCAACGCCGGGTAGTCGAGCAGACCGAGCGCGTGGCGCCACGCACCCCGCGTCGCGGTGGCAGCGTCGTAGTTGCGAACGAGGGTCATCGGCGAGCGAGCGGGCGCACGTTACGCGGCGGGATACCGGAGGCCAGGACGCACCGGGGTTCTGTTCATCGATCGGCAGCCACTCCGGACTTCAGGGCGACAGCAGCCGCAGCACGCGTTCGCGCAGCCACGGCCGGCAGACCACGATCTCGTCGTTGCGTGGGTCCGGGCGGTTGTAGCGCTGCTCCTGGCCATCGAACCGGCACACCGACCAGCCGGCGGCGCGGGCGACGATCTCGGGCGCACAGGTGTCCCACTCCTTCAGGCCCTTCTTGTGCACGTAGACGTCGGCGCGACCGAACAGCAGCATCGCCACCTTGAAGCCGACGCTGCCGCAAGGCACGAGTTCGGCGTCGTCCAGGCCACGGGCTACCCGGGCGACGAAGTCGGGAGTGTGGCTGCGGCTGACGGCGATGCGCAGTCGACGCCCGCTCGCCGCTCCCTCGTCGCGCGCCAGCTCGGTCGGCCATTCGCCGCCCTCGCCTTGTAGCCACGCGCCGACGCGCCCCGCGGCCAACACGCCGCGCATGACGCGTCCCGCCGCCGGCAGCGCGACCGCGCCGAGGAACGGCCGCCCGTCCAGCGCTGCCCCGACGTGCACCGCCCAGTCGTGCCGGCCCTGCGAGTACTCCTTGGTGCCGTCGAGCGGATCGACGATCCACGTCCAACGCCGCGCGAGCCGTTCGGGCGCGTCCTTCGTCTCCTCGGACAGGATGCCATCGTCCGGGAAGGCGGCGCGCAGCGAACCCTGCAGATAGCCGTCGGCAGCCTGGTCGGCGACGTCGCCGAGCACGCCTTCGTCCGGCCAGCGGCCGCTCGCGCGCAGCGACAGCAAGCGGTGCCCCGCCGCCTCGGCGATGCGCGCCGCGAAGGCCAGGCGCTCGGTGATCGTGGCGTCGTTCGGCTCGTGCATTGGCTCGTCCTAGCTCGGGTGCGGTCGGAATGCCAGCCGCGCCAGTCAGCGCACGGCCGCCAGCGGAGCAACGGTCGTGCGGCGCGGTGCCGCAGGCAGAGCCACCAGCGGCTCCTCGCACCGCACGCCGGCGATCGCCGCGAGGCCTCGTGCGACTGCCGACGCGAACGTCGCCGGCAGCAGCACGACGTCCGGTGCGGCGTGCGACGACAGCACGGGCGTAGCGTTCGCCGCGACGAACGTCCGGCACGGTGGACGCACGGCCAACCACGGCGAGGGGATGCCGATCCACGCCGCGACGACGCCAGGATCGCGCGTCAGGCGCGAGACCAGTTCCGGGGCGCGCGCACGCAGCGCCGCGATGCCGTGGTCCGCCACCGCGGTGGCGACGAGGCGCACGTCGACGACGTCGTCGGCAAGGACCGCACGCACGACGTCGATGCCGCCGGCGACCGATGGTCCGTCGTCGCCCAGCACGACCTCGAACACGACGGTTGGCCGCGCGCCAGGCCCGCGGATCGGCGACGGCGGCGGCGAAGAGCGGTCGGCCGTCAGTTCTTCGCGCACGAAGGTGCGCACGGCGATCGCATCGTGGCAGCGCTCGAGGCCCGCGCGCATCGCGGCCGCGACGGCCCCGGGTGCGGGCGTGAAGCTCCCGTCCGGCGCGACGTCGCCGACGATCGGACACGCCGCGACCGGCGGCAGCAGTTCGGCCACCGGCGGCAACCACGACGCGCAGACCGGTCGTCCGGCCGCGAGCGACTGCACGAGCGCCCGCGTCCCGCCCACTCGCCGCCATGGCAGCACGACGAGGCTGGCGTCGAACAGATGCACGGGCGCGAACGGCCCCACCACGACCTCGACCCCGAGCACGTCGTCGCCGAGCACTTCGCCGACGAACGCGAGCGCGGACGGCTCGTCGGTCGTCACGACGACGCGCAGACCCCGACCGGTCGCGGCGCCGACTTCGCGCCACGCGGCGATCGCCGACGCGACGCCGCTGTCGGCATCGCCGTCATGAAGAGTCACGATCGGTCCGTCGGCTGGCGGCACCGGCAGCACGAACCACGGCTGCAGTTCGCGTTCCGTCAGCGCCGCCGCCGGATCCGCGACACCGGCCCAGCGCAGTTCGGCCCGCACGCGGTCGACGAGTCCCGCGACCGCGGCGCCGTCGGTCGCCGGCATCACGACGCAGGCGCGCGGCCAGCGCAGACCCGCCGCCAGCGCCGCGTCGCCGAGTTCTCGCGCCGCGGCGAAGACCACCACCGGCGCCGAGGAGGACACGGCAGGGACGGTGATCGCCGCCAGGGTGTCGGGCAGCGGTCGATGCCCACCACTCGGCAGCGTGATCGCGCAGCGCAGGCCGCGTTCGTGGGCGTGCTGCACGAACGCACGCAGCCGCGTCGCCACGACGCCATCACCGAACGGATCGCCCTGCACTCGGACCTGGTTCATTCGCGCGGTCTCATCGGCAGTTGGCTCGCCGCGCTGAAACCGACGACGCGGCGGTGGCAACCCCGGCAACCGCAGATGAAGATCCGGCCGATGCCCGTTCTGCCGAGGTCGCACCCCGACCGAGCCGCCGCGACCCTCGCCAACGTCGTTCGCCAAGCGGACGCCCCCGCCGAACCGTGGGCGCCGCCAGGCCCTGGCGCCGCCGACTGCCGCATCGACCTCAAGCTGCTGCAGTGGCGCGCGCAGCGGGCGATGGCGGCCTGCGCCGCCAGCCGCGAACACCTGCAGCCCTACGCCGCGAACACCCACCAGGACCTGTGGTCCGGAACCGTGCAGGACGGCACCGCGCGCGGCTTCGCTGCCCGCCTCGAAGAGGCGATCGCGCTCGCCGGCCCGGAGCCGGTGCCGACCTGGCTCGCGCCCGCAGCCGACGCCCGCGTCACGACCGGCAAGGAACTGCGCCGCCGCAAAGACCTGCTGGTCGCCAGCGGTGGCGCGCGGGTGCGCTTCACCCGCAAGGAGGGCGTGCTGTTCGTCGATCGCGATGCCGAACTGCACTCGAGCAACTGCCTGCGCTTCGAGGCGCGCGCCGACCACGGCAGCCTCGACGGTTTCGTCGGCGCGGCGGACGAACGTCCGCGCCTGTTCTCGGCGCAGTTCCTGCAGCCGGTCGAGTACCTCGAGAGCGCCGCTGGCTCGCGGCTGAAGCTGCAGGGTCGCATCGGTCGCAGCGCGTCGGGCTGGGACGTCACGATCACGCTCGCGGGTCGCGTCGACGAACGGCAACTGCACGTGCGCATCGCGCTGCAGAACCGGCTCGCGCGCCAGCGACTGCGGCTGCGCTGGCTCGGCATCCCGAGCGAGGCGATCGCGCACGATTGCACGCCGGTGCGCGAGGTCGTCGACGGCGATGGCCGCAGCTTCGTTGCGTTCACGCTGGTGCGCGCGAACGACGTGCTGCTCGTCGACGGCGCCGTGGTCGCAGCACCAGCGGCCAACTGCGAGGGCACGCTGGTGCACGACTTCCACCTGGGCGTTGCTTCCGGATAACCGCCTGGCGCGCGGGCGCTCCACTCGACAGCGCTCGCGCATCGCACTAGCTTGGCCCGGCTCGTCCCCGGACCCGCCCTCGTCCCGTGATCGAACTCGCCTGGTTCGCCGCCGGCGCGCTGCTCGCCGTGTTCGTCGCGCATGCGCGCCGACGGGCGCACGCACGCGCCAGCACAGCGTCGAAGCCGCCGGCCGACCCGGGCCCGGTCCGCGCGCCATGCACCGTCGAGGCTCGGCAGCTCGCGCATTCGATCGCCGAGGAACTCGCGAGCCTCTCGTCGGGCGTCGAAGTCGGGGCACATCGCTTGATCGAGGCCGCCCCCGACCACGAACGGCTGCCCGCCGCGGCCGAGGCCATGCTCGGCGCCGTGCAGCGGCTGCGGACCATGCACCGCAAGTTGCGCGCAATCGCCGCGCGCCGCCCGACCACCGTCGGCGGTGTCACCGCGATCGCACCGCTGCTGGTCGCCATCCAGCGCGAGCTGCAGGCGCAGCAACTCGGCCTCGAGATCTGCCACGAGCCGTCGGTGCACCTGCCGCCGATCGCCGTGCCGCCGGCCGTGGCGCACGATGCGCTGCTGTTCCTGTGCGCGTCGCTGCTCCGCGCCGAGCGCGGCGCGACGCACCTCGCGATCGTCAGCGAGCTGGGCTTCGCCGCGAGCCATGCCTGCGTGCAGCTCGAGTTCGCGCTCGAGTGGGTTGCCGACGCCGAGGCGGCGGCTGGCTCTCCGTACGACGATGCGGCGTTCGCGCTCGACCTCGAAGCCGCGCGCCAGTTGATCACCGCGCACGGCGGCGAACTGGCGCTGACGCACCTGCCGCGCCGTTCGGTGCGCGCGGTCGTGCAATGGCCGGTCGCCAGCCCCGCCGCCGCCGCCGACGCCGCGCCGATCGACGTGACGCCGCCGGCACCGGCGGCTGCGCATCGTTACGGCGGCGCCCTGGTGCTCGAGAGCGATCCGTCGGTGCGGGCAATGCTCGCGAGCGAACTGAAGGCCACCGGGCGCGCGGTGTTCGCGTGCGCCGACGGCGCGTCGGCCCGCACGTTCCTCGAGGCGACGCCGGACCGCTTCGAACTGCTGATCGTCGACGACGTGCAGCGCCTCGACGACGCCGACGCGCTCGGCTCGACGATCCGCACGGTCGCGCCCGAGCTGAAGATCTTCGTGCTGGCCCCGGGCCGCGTCGCCGGCGGCGCGCGCTGGCCGCACCTGCACCACATCCAGAAGCCGTTCGGCGCCCACGAACTGCGCACTGCGCTCGCCACGGTCCTCGCAGCCGGGTAGGGTGCTCCGCCCTTCGGAGGACCACCCCTGGCACGCAAGAACAACCGTCCGCCGGATCAGCCCCGGCCCGTCACGTTCACCCGCTCCTACACCGACCTGCCCGGGTCGGTCCTGGTCGAGTGCGGCAAGACCAAGGTGCTGTGCACGGTGTCGGTGCAGGACCAGGTTCCGCAGTGGATGTACAACCGTCACCAGGGCGGTTGGCTGACGGCGGAGTACTCGATGCTGCCTGGCGCTGGCCAGCCGCGGAAGCCGCGCGATGGCCGCACCGGCCGACCGCTCGATGGCCGCAGCTTCGAGATCCAGCGCCTGATCGGCCGGGCCCTGCGGTGCGCCGTCGATCTCGCTGCCCTGCCCGAGGTGACGCTGTGGGTCGACTGCGACGTGCTGTCCGCCGACGGCGGCACGCGCACGGCGTCGGTGAACGGCTCGGTGGTCGCTCTCTACGACGCGCTGCTGTGGATGGAGGAGCAGAAGATGCTGCCGAAGTGGCCCCTGCGCGGGCTGGTGTCGGCGGTGTCGGTCGGTGTCGTCGGCGGCACGCCGATGGTCGACCTCGACTACCAGGAGGACAGCTCGGCCGAAGTCGATCTCAGCATCGTCGGCGCGGCCGACGGGCGGCTGATCGAAGTGCAGGGCGGCGCCGAGAAGCGCCCGTTCGCCATCGAGCAGTTCCAGCAAATGGTCGCGATGGGCCAGGCGACGTGCGCTGCGCTGATCGAACTGCAGAAGAAGTCGCTCGGCATCTGAACGAGGTGCCGATGGCGCTGCTCTGGATCGCGTCGAACAACCAGAAGAAGGTCGCGGAGCTGACCCGCATCCTGCAGCCGCTGGCGATCGAACTGCGCACGCCGGATCGCCTCGGCGCGCCGTTCGCTCCGGTCGAGGATCGCCCGGACTTCGCCGGCAATGCGTTCGTCAAGGCGTCGCTGCTCGCGAAGCTGGCGGGCGCTCCCGCACTCGGCGACGACAGCGGCCTGTGCGTCGACGCGCTCGGCGGCCGGCCCGGCGTGCATTCGGCGCGCTACGGCGGCCCGGGGCTCGACGACCGCGGCCGTCTGCTGCGCCTGCTCGAAGAACTGCGAGCCGTGCCCGCACCGGCTCGCACCGCGCACTTCGTCTGCAGCGTGTGCGTGTGCGGCCCCGACGGTGCCGTGCTCGCGGCGATCGAGGAACGCTGCACCGGCACGCTGCTGACCGCGCCGGCCGGCGAAGGTGGCTTCGGCTACGACCCGATCTTCGTGCCGACGGAGTTCGGCGGCGATCCGGCGAAGACGTTCGCCACGCTCGACGCAGCCACCAAGGACCGGCTCAGCCACCGCGGCAAGGCGCTGCGCGCGCTCGCGTCGCGGCTGCCGGCGCTGCTCGGACGCGAAGGGCCACGCAATCGACCGCACTCCTGAGATCGGTGCCGGCTTCGTCGGGCGTCGCCCGATCAGCCGGCGGACGCGTCGTCGGCCGCCGCCGGTTGCGCGGACTCCGAAGTCTCCGCCATCTGCGCCCGCGCTTCCGCCTGCTCGCGCTCGCGTGCCTCGTCGGCGCTGATGCCGGCGAGGATCTGGTCGGCGGTGACCGAGTCGTCGCCGCGGAACGCGAGGTGGATCTCGTCGAAGCAACGATCCTGCATCGCACGCAGGTAGCCCTGCTTCATCATCTCGAGCAGCGCGATCAGCGTGCCGATCAGCCCGTAGCGCCCCTCGGTGCGGTCGAAGATCTCGGAGAACTTCACCTCGCGGCGCTGCCGGAACGTCGCGAGCAGCCGCGCCGTGTAGAAGCCGACGTCGCGCTTCTCGACCTCGACGTGCATCGGGCCCTGCTGGCCGATCTCGTCGAGCAGCTTCGCGAACGCCGACGTCAGGTCCCAGATGCCCAGTTCGCCGAGGTCCAGCAGGTCTTCGTCGGCGGGGTCGACGAGGTGCGGCGGCTGCGGCAGCACCAGCGGCGCCATGCGCGCCCGCACGTCGGCGCGCGCGTCCAGTTCACGCGCCAGATCGCGGTACCGCTTGTACTCGAGCAGGCGCCGGATCAGGTCGTCGCGCGGATCGAGCTCCTGCTCGATCTCGACCGCCTCGTTCGGCAGCAGTTCGCGCGACTTCAGCTCCATCAGCGTGCTGGCCATCACCAGGAAGTCGCCGATGTCCTGCAGATCGAGTTGCTGCAGCACGCGCAGGTGCGCGAGGTAGTCCTCGAGGATGCGCGCGATGCGAACCTCGTGGATGTCGACCTCCTGCTGCTTCACGAGGTGCAGCAGCAGATCCATGGGCCCCGAGAAGACCGGGAGCTCGACGCGGTAGCTCACGGGTCGGCAGGATACCGCCGCCGCCCGCTCCGTCAGTAATCGTTCTGGATGCGCAGCCCGTTCGTCGCGTCGAGCGGCAGGCTCGGCTGCGTCGCGTCGACGGTGAACGCCTGCAGGAAGGCGCCGATGCCGGGGATCGCGGGCATCGGGAACGAGAAGGTGCCGATGCCGGCGCCGTCGCAGACGAACGTCGCCACGACGTCCGGCGTGCAGAGCAGCGTGCACGCCGCATACGGTTCGGGCAGCGGCACCGCCTGCTGCTGTGCGCCCAGCGCCAGCAGACCGAGCGCCTGCGACACCGCGCCGACGACCTGCAGGTTGGCCTGATGACTGCCGTTGGGCTGCGGGTTCAGCGCGGCGGACAGCGTCGCCACGGCGCAGGGGCCCGCGTAGGCGACCGCGCTGGCCGTGAGCGCCAGGCCGAGGTGGTCGAACAAGGCCAGCCCCATCTCGGCGCCGCAGGTTCGATAGTCGGCCTCGGTGTTCCACGCCACCGTGTCCGGGCCGCGGCCGTAGGTGCCTTCGAACGTGATCGCCATGACCGGCGACTGCAACCCGGGCGCGTTGAGCCAGCCGTTCTGCGCGGTCCACCGGTCGTGGCACATCGACTCGACGAACGGGCGCGAGGTCAGCGAGCTGCTCTGCGTGGTGCCGAGGTTCACGAACGGGCTGCGCGCCTTGAAGCGCACGATCCACTGGCCCTCGACGAGGTTGACCACCGGGATCACGCCAGTGTTGTTCGTCGTGGCGTTCCAGTTCGGGTTGCTGACGTGCTGGAAGTGGAACGGGTAGTTGACGTTGTGCGAGCTGTGCATGTTCAGCAGCACCCGGATCGGGTTGCTGCCCGGACTCGCGACCGTGCCCATGTAGCCCTCGATCGCGGTGCGCAGCGCGACGATCTCCGGCTGCGTGCTCGTGTACGGCGACGCCCACTCGTTCTCGAGGTTGACCGAGTTCGCGTTGACGCGGTAGTTGCCCAGGAACACGCCGTCGGGGTTGGCCATCGGGACCAGCTCGATCAACGCGTGGTCGAGCAGCACCTCGGCGTACGGATTGCCCGACAGCAGCCAGGTGACGAATCCCTCGACCGTGAAGTAGCTCGTGGTCTCCGACGGATGGATGCCGGCGTGGATCCACACGCGCTGCTTCTGCGCATCGGGCACGCTGCTGTCGGTCAGCTGGATCTTGTGGATCGGGCGCCCCTGCTGCGAATTGCCGAGCGAGACGATCGAGCGCACGCGCGGATGGCCAGCCAGCGTCGCCAGCCACGCGTCCTTGCGCGTCACCGAGTACGGGAAGTACTTGGCGAGCCGGATCGCGGGCACGCTCGGTGGCGTCACCAGCGTGAAGCGATGCGTGCTGCCGCCTTGCAGCACCGGCAAGGCGCTCGTCGGCACGCGGCCGTACGACCCGAACGTGACGCCATCGGCCGACAGCGCCCACACCGGCAGGATGATGTCGGTGTAGCCGGCGTTCGTGACGCTGATGACGAGCGTCGCGCCGGCGGCCGGCAGGTTCGCGATCTGGCAGTGCCACCACCGGCGGAAGCTCGACGGCAGCGAGGCGTTGACGTTGTCGTTCTCCATCTGCAGCGTGACGTTCCACGCCCCACCCGTGCCCGCGGTGACGCTCGCCGAGCGCAGCCGCATCGTCTCGCCGGCCCAGGTCACGACCGGCGTCTGCGCGGCGAGCGCGGTGAGCAGGGACGACGCGGCGAGTGCCGCAGCGAGACGAGAACGCATGCGCAGAGGCTCGCCGCGATCACGAATCCGGTCAACCCGCTGGCATGGCGGCGTGTCCGGACGAAGCGAGACCCTGCGTCCTCGGGAACCGCCGTGCCCATGGCAGCGCCGACGAGGACGCGACTCGGCGGACTGCCCACGGCAGGCCGACATGGCCGGACGCCCGCGCCGCCGGCATGCTGCGGCGATGCCGCCCCGCCGCCGGCGCCTGCTGTTCGCGCTAGCCCCCGCGCCGCACTGCTGCTGGTCGCCGAACTGGCGATCCGGGCAGTGCGCGCGCCGCTGCACTTCGGCAGCTTCCGCGAGCTGCGCACCGACATGATGCGGCGCAACTACCCGGCCGAACTGCACCCCGTGCTCGGCTACTCGCCGCGGCCGAACTTCGCGAGCACCGACAACCACTGGGGCACCCGCGTGTCGATCGACGCCGACGGCATGCGCAAGAACGGCGACGGCCCGCCGCCGCCTGGCGACGCGGCGATCGTGGCGGTCGGCGACTCGTTCACGTTCGGCGACGAGGTCGACGACGACGCGACCTGGCCGGCCCGTCTCGAACGCATCCTGCAGCAGCGCGTCGTCAACGGCGGCGTGTTCGGCTACAGCCTCGCGCAGGCTGTGCTGCGCGCCGAGGACTCGCTGCAGCGCCGACGCGTCGAGGCGGTGGTCGTCAGCTTCATCCCGGACGATCTGGTGCGGTGCGAGTTCCGCCGCCGCTACACGCCGGTGCCGTGGTTCGACTTCGAGGGCGACGGGCTGGTGCTGCGCGGAGTGCCGATCGACCACGCCGAGGCTTCCGCCGACGCCGGCAAGGCGTGGAAGGACCTGCTCGGCCACAGCGCGCTGGTCGACGCCGTGCTGGCCAACACCGTTCGCACCTGGTGGTTCGAGAACGAGAAGCAGGTCGCCGTGCCCTCGCTCGTCGGCCGCGGCCCCGAGATCGGCAAACGACTGCTCACGCGACTCGCCGCGAAATGCCGCGACGCTGGCGCGCGCCTGCTCGTCGTGCTGCAAGGCCCCGATCCCGAGCCCTCGGCGGTCGAGGTGCTGCGCTTCGCCAGCGCGCACGGCATCGCCACGCTCGACCTGGCGACGCAGTTCCAGGAACGCTCTGCTGCCGACGCTTCCTTGCAGCGGCGCTGGTTCCGCGGCCACATGACGCCCGAGGGCAACGCGTGGGTCGCCGTCGAGGTCGCGGCCGCGCTGCGCGGCGGGCGCTGAGAACGCGCACCCGCCGCGACGGCGTTCCTCACCAGTGGGTGAAGAGGATCTCCACCGCGTTGGAGAGGTCCCACACGGTTCCGCTGAACGTCGCTGCCTGGAGCACGAAGGTCATCGGCGGCCCGAACGGGCCGGACTGGATGACGGCGCGCTTCTTCCCCGTTCCGTCGAGCAGGAACGTGTCGACCACGGCGGCCAGCGGCTCGAGCGGCACCAGGTACTCGGTCGGCGTGATCAGGTACGGATTCGACGCGAAGCCGATGGCGACGACCAGCGGTCCGTCCGGTTGGCCGCCCGTCACTTCGAAGGTCGCGCGGGCGCCCGTCGTCACCACCGGGTCACCGCAGACCTTCAGGGCCAGCGTGCCAGCACCGGCGAAGCCGAGGTTCGGCTGGCAGAACTCGCACTCGTCGGGCCGGTAGTTCTCGTTGGCGTCGGCGGAGAAACCGCTCAGCACGTCCTGCAGGTCGTTGGTGCCGTTGTTGTTGCAGTCGACCTCGTAGACCTGGGCGAACGCGGCGAGGTCCTGGTTGTCGACCCAGCCGTTCTGGTCGAAGTCGAACACTGCTTGCGGCGTGTCGGGCCCGTAGGCGCCGCCGCGCGCAGCCAGGAACGCGGCGAGGTCGGTCTGGTCGAGCACGTCGTCACCGTTGGCGTCGAACTCGCGCCGGCCGAGCGAATCGAGGAACGCGACGACCTTGAGCTGGTCGGCCGGGGACAGCGCCTGGAACGCCGTCGCCGACGGCAAGGCCTCACTGCCGAACGCCGCGTGCTGATCGATCACGCCGCCCGGTCCGAGCACGCGCGACTGCAGCGTGCCGCCGACGATGCGGCCGTCGTGCCACAGCGGGTCGCGCTTGCGCACGCCCCACAACGGCGGCGTGCGCAGCTCCTGGCCGTTCACGTCGCCCTGCACGATGAAGTCGGCGGCGATGCCCATGTCGTGGACCAGGAAGTCGGAGTACGGCCGGATCACCTTGTTGCGGATCGCGGCCTCGAGCGACGGGTCGTTGCTGGTCGTGAACGACACGGTGTGGCAGTCGGCGCACCCCACGTTCTGGAAGATCGTCGCGCCGGTCATGCCGCTGCGCGGCGTCTGCGGCGGCGCGGCGAGGAAGCGCTGGAAGTCGGTGACGCGGTCGATGAAGTGGTTGCCCTGTGCGTCCGGACCGTCTTCGGGGTCCGGCACACTGTCCCACTGCGCCAGCAACACCAGATTGCCGTTCGGGGCGTTGTCGAACGGCACCAGGCGGTTGCTGAAGCCCAGTTCGTTCTGCGCCGCGTCGCCGGAGAACGTCAGCGTCGTCGCCACCTGCGCCTTCCAGCCAAACCGGCCAGCGCGCAACGGACCCGCCGGCGTCTCGAGCGGCTGCACCCAGTGCACGCGTCCGCTGACGTTCGGACTCGGCGGCGAGGTCTCGCGCGCCGCGATCGCGGCATCGGCGATGGCCTCGATGAGTCCCATGCCGAGCGCCGACGTCGTGATGCGTTGCGCCGTCGTATTGGCGATGGCAGGCACGAATTCCTGGCAGGCGAGGTTGATCGCGTTCGCTTGCAGCAGCGAGCCGCCGAGGGCCGTCAGCGGATCGAAGTTGCCCTTGCCGTCCGTGTAGCCGAAGCGCGTCACGAACTGGCCGCCCGGGCCGCCGACCGGGTTGTTGTGGCACGAGCCGCAACTCGTCTGGTTGAAGATCGGGCCGAGGCCCTGCGACGCCTGGAAGACGTGCGTGAAGTCGACGCGACCGGCTTGGAAGCGCTGCAGCTGTCCGGCGGTGAGGCCGTTCAGCGGCGCACCCATCTTCGGCTGTGGACTCTGGGCGGCGAGCGTCGACGCCGTCGCGGCGACGATGAACACGAAGGAGCGAGAGGAACGCATGAGGTGCAAACCCGGATGGCGCGGCGGGCAAGAACCGCGAGGGTCGTTCGAGTCTAGCACGAAAACAACACAACCCGGGGGACGCCATCGCGTCGCCCGGGTCGTGTCGAACGGCTGCTTTCGGCGCGCCGATCGGTCAGCCGGTACGGCTCACCACTGGACCTTGACCACGTTCGTCTGCCCGATGTTGTTGGGCAGTCCGATCTGCAGGTAGACCGTCTGCGTGTGCAGCGCGATCCCCGGCGGCACCAGGCCACCGAGCGGTGCCGGCAGCGCCCAGGTGCCGCTGGCATCGGCCATGATCTCGCCGAACAGGATCGGCGCGGGCGACACGAGGGTGCCGCCCTGCCAGGGCGTCGGGATCAGCGGCAAGTCGTACACGACGTAGGCGATCGCGAGGCTCGGCAGCGAAGCGACCTTCACCGTGAGGAACGCCCCCGGCACGGCCGGGTTGCCGCCGCACACGGACATCGTCGCGTTGCCGTTCGTCGCCAGCGGGATCACCTGCTGGCACGGCGCGCAACTGAACGCCTCGGCCTTGAACGCGTCGAACGCCGCCTCGGTCGTCGAGTCGTTGGGGTTGTCCGAGGTGCGGAAGCGGACCCGCACGTTCGCGGTCGGCGTCACGTAGGCGCCGACGCGGAACTGCCGCGAGGTCCACTGGTTGGTCGGCGCGGCGGTGGCATGCGTCACCGTTTCGACGGTGGTCCAGGTCGAGCCGCCGTTGTTGGAGACCGACACCGTGAGGTTGTCGTTGAAGTTCGAGCAGAAGAACCAGCGCCGGTAGCTGATCAAGCCGTCCGTGCCCGCGAAGTCGAGCACCGGCGACACGAGGTCGGTCGGGCCGCCATCGACGTCCGACGCGGACGCCGCGCCGCCGGCGACGCCGTTCTGCGTCACCCAGCACTTGGTCGTCGTCGTGCCCGGCTCGCCGTCTTCACCCGGCGCCGATGGAATGCCGCTGGCGAACGTCGCGATCGGCGCTGCCACTTGCCACGCGCCGGCAGTCAGCGTGGTGTTCGTCACCGTCCACCCGAGCACCGAGCCTTCGAAGCCGTCGGCGTAGAGCGTCGACATGCCGGCCGCACCGTAGGCCAGGTGCGTGGTCGTCGGCGCCGCCGTCGGGCCGAAGTTCGCAGTGCCGAACTGGTCGTCGACGCGCACGTAGAAGCGCACGTTGTCGAGGCAGTTCAGGACCGGCAACGTCGCGCGGTACTGGCCCGGGCCGATGTCGGTCATCGACGACATCACGAAGGAGCCGCCGTTCACCGAAGCGAACAGCTTGCCGGTCCCCGCCTGCGGCACGAACGAGCCCGTGCCGGCCACCGTGACGTCGAGCGTCTGGGCGGCGCCCACCGCCACCGTCGTCGGCACACCACCAGGGTACGTGAGCGTCAGCGTGGGCGGCGGCACGCACATCCACACCTTGGTGCCCGTGCACCGGCCGATGACCATGTCCTTCCAGCCGTCGCCGTTGATGTCGAAGATGGCGATGTCGTGAACGCCCCGGAGATCCGCCAGCGGGATGCTCGCCGAGGCGCCGCCGACGATCTGGTCCTGCAGCGTCACATTCGGCACGTTGCCGAGGTTGCGGTAGATGCGGGTGCGGCGGTCGCAGCCGCTGATCTGCACGTCGACGTCACAGATGACGACGTCACGGAAGCCGTCGTTGTCGAGGTCGACGATGTAGTTGTTGCCCGCGAAGCCGTCGTCGCCGTCGGGTGCGGTGTACGAGAACGCGAAGTCGGGCGAGAACGTCGCCTGGCCGCCCGACACGCCGGTCATGAACTTGTAGCGGTCGGCACCGTCGTCACTGAAGATCAGGTCCGGCAGGTTGTCGTTGTTGAGGTCGCCGACGGAGAAGTGGTAGGGCGTGTTGCCGTAGGCCTGCTGCAGGATGTTGAAGGTGCCGACGGCCGCCGGGTTGTTGTAGGAGATCTGCACGCGCTGCGGCGCGACGAGGGCGGTGTCCTTGATGATGTCGAGGAGCCCATCCTGGTTCATGTCGATGATCGCCGAGGCCATCGCGAACTCCGACTGCAGCATCGCTGCGGTCATGCGCGCCACGGAGTCGTCGACGAAGTAGCCGAGGCCGTTGTTGATCAGCAACCGGTCGTTGACGTCGACCGAGCGGCTGGGGCCGTCTTCGTAGTCGCCGAAGTACAGGTCCTGATCGCCGTCGCCGTCGATGTCGCCGGCCGACACCGTGCAGAACCGGTGTTCACCGTTCCACGACGAATTGCCGTTCTGGGCGACGTTGTCGAGGATGCGCGTGTGGTCGTCGAACGTGAAGCCGAGCCAGTTGCCGCCGGAGCTGCCACGGTTGATGTAGATGCGCGGCCGGCGGATGTAGTCGGGCTGCCCGTGCGTGAGCGTCGTCGCAGTGACCAGGTCCGGCCACGTGTCGCCGTTCACGTCGACCACGCACACATCGCGGTCGTTCGTCAGGTCGAGCATGCCCTGGCTGCCGGCAACCGACGTGTGGGTGCCGTAGAGCGACGTGCGATCGACCAGCACGCCGTTCTCGTTCATCAGCAGCATGTTGCTGCGGTGGCCCGTGGTGATCCACGGCTGCTTGCGCACGCAGACCAGGTCCAGGTCGCCGTCCTTGTCGAAGTCCCCGTACGCGTAGTCCTTCTCGTCGGGATCGGTGAGGGCGGATGGCGCGGAGAGGCGGGTGCTCGTCGCATCGACGTAGTTCACCCAATGCTGTGCGCGAGCGTGCGGCGCGAGAATCGCAGCCACACCGACGGCCGCACCGATGGAAACGAGGGAAAGTCGCACGGAAGTACCTCTGGGTCGAGGGCTAGGGACGGGGCGCCGGACCGCTGTCGGTCCGACGGGGCGCGGGAAACCTACCCGGTGGACGACAGGTCGGGCAACCGGCCTCGCCCTCAACCGGCGGCTTGTTGAGGATCGCTGGCCTGGAACACGACATCGTCAGCGGTGGCGAAGACCCCGTCGACGCCGGCCGAACGGACTTCGAGCCCGCCCGCAACCACGGTGCAGCGGAACGCCCGCCCCCATTGGTCCACGTCACGCAGCGTCGGCGCCAAGGTCCGCAGGTCGCCGTGGGCCGGCCAGACGCCGTGCCACTCGCGGTACTCACGCGCTGCCGCCGCCAGCGTTCGCACGTCATCTGCCGCCCGGGCAGTGAGCAGTTCGTCCTCGATTCAGGACTTCGGCGGCGACCAGGCGCAGTGCAGAAGCGGGACGATCACCACGACGAGCGCGATCCACTCGTGATGGCGGGCGAGCCACGAACGGCGCGCATGTCGGGGGCGGTGCGTCATCGAGGGGGCGGCAATACGCACCGTCGTCGCCCGCGTTCCAGCACCGCGGCAGCTATGTTCGCCAGCGAATGCGCCCCACCATCCTCACGGTGTTCAGCGGGCTCTACCTGCTGTTCGGCGGCGCCTTCGTCGGCTGGACCCTGGCCGGGGAACCACCGCTGCCCGCTTGGGCGATGCTGACGATCGCCGGCGTCGCCTGGGGGATCGCGCTCGGCATCGTTGCGCGCGTGCGCGCGGCGCGCTGGCTCGCCGTGGTCGCCCACGCGTTCGCGACCGGCGCGGCCACGGTGTTCGCGATCCTGCATGCGCTCGGCCGCGTCGACGGGAGCGACTACGCCTCGCTCGCCGGCAAGTTCATCGTCCATGCCGCGATGCTCTGGTTCTGGTTGCGCGCGCGCAGCGTGCGGGCGTGGTTCGCACGCGACTGAGGCGGCTCCCGGTCGCGCCCAGGCGGCGCAGCGCGCGCCGCAACCACCCGCGGCGTTGCCCCCGCCGAGAACTGGCGCCTCCGTCGACGCGCCGTAGGATCGCCGCGCGCCGATGCTGACGTTCCAGCAACTCATCCTCCGCCTGCAGGCCTACTGGGACCAGCAGGGCTGCACGCTGCTGCAGCCCTACGACATGGAGGTCGGTGCCGGCACCAGCCACACCGCGACGTTCCTGCGCGCGATCGGCCCCGAGCCGTGGAAGGCCGCCTACGTGCAGCCGAGCCGCCGGCCGAAGGACGGTCGCTACGGCGACAATCCCAATCGCCTGCAGCACTACTACCAGTTCCAGGTCGTGCTGAAGCCAGCACCCGCGAACATCCTCGACCTCTACCTCGGCTCGCTGCGCGCGGTCGGCTTCGACCTGCAGCAGAACGACGTGCGCTTCGTCGAGGACGACTGGGAGAACCCGACGCTCGGCTGCTGGGGACTCGGCTGGGAAGTGTGGCTCAATGGCATGGAGGTGACGCAGTTCACCTACTTCCAGCAGGTCGGCGGCATCGACTGCCGGCCGATCACCGGCGAGATCACCTACGGACTCGAACGGCTGTGCATGTACCTGCAGGGCGTGCCGAACGTGTTCGACCTCGTCTATGCCGACGGGGTGAAGTACGGCGACGTGTTCCACCAGAACGAGGTCGAGCAGAGCGCCTACAACTTCGAACACAGCGACGTGGCGTTCCTGCTGTCGGCATTCGCCGCGCACGAGAAGCAGTCGCAGCACCTGATGACGCAGCAGCTCGCGCTGCCGGCGTACGAGCAGCTGCTGAAGGCGGCGCACACGTTCAACCTGCTGGATGCGCGCGGCGCGATCAGCGTGACGGAGCGCGCCGGCTACATCGGCCGCATCCGCAACCTCGCGCGCGCGGTGGCGCAGAGTTACCTGGAGAGCCGGGCGCGGCTGGGCTTCCCGCTGGCGCCGCGGCCGTGGGCCGAGGAAGTGCTGGCGAAGCTCGCGGCGGCGAAGCCGAAGACCGCGTAGCCCGAACGGTCACTGCGGCGGCAGCAGGGCGAGCTGGCGTTCGGCCCAGCGCCGTTGCCAACCGCGTTCGGCAGCAGCGAACCGCCGCAGCACAGCTCGCAGCGGTTCGAGCACCTCGGGCGCCGCACCGGCGTTCACGAGTTCGACCAGCGTCTCGGGCAGACTCGTCGGAGCAAACGACAACTCGAGCTCATCCATTGTCTCGAGGTCGGCGAGGTCCTGACGCAGGATCGCCAACTGCTCGTCGAGCGTCTTCTGGTCGCCGGCGGCGGCGGCGATGCGCGCCAGGGCGCAGGCCACGTCGGTCTTGGACCGCCACTCGGCACCGTCGGTCATCGCGCGCAACCTGGCGAGCAACGCCGCGGTCGCCGGCGCGTGCGGCGCCTTGCGTCCGAGGTTCGCGAGCGTCGCAACGAAGCGGTGCTCCAAGGCGAACCACGCACCGGCAGCCAGCGCAAGTGGGATGCACGCCGCCGCTTCGTCGGGTCCGGCCACGTGGTGGGCGAACGCTTCGAGGCACGCGGCGCGCACGTCGTTCGACTCGTCGTCGCGTTCGAACCGACTGCAAAGTCGTTCGAGCACGGTGGCGTCGACGCTGCCGGGGGTTCCACTGGCGAGCCAGCCTGCCGCTGCGGAGCGCACGTTCGCTACGTCGTCGTCGAGCTGCGCCGTGAGCACCGCGATCACCCGCGGCTCGTCGGGAGCCATGCCGCCCAGCGCACAGGCCAGCATGAACCGCATGCTCGGTTCGGTCTCGAGGCGGGCCAACACATCCTCCAACAGCGGCAACGCCAGCGGGCCAGCGTGCATCGCAGCGAGCGACGCGCACCAGATCGAAGACGGATCCGGCTCGGCGAGTGCGCGTCGAATCGCCCGCAACATGGTTTCACTGCCCGCGGACGGGTGCCCGGAGAGCCACATGGCGAGCGCGAACAGGGCCCCGAACCGGACCTCGCTCGACGCGTCGTCGAGCGCCGCGACGAGCATCGCCTCGCAGGCAACGTGCTCGGCATCCGCCGCCTTGCGATGGTCGAGCAGCCAGGCGACTTGACCGATCGCCGCGGCCCGATGCTCGCAACCAGGATCCGCGACCATCGCGCGGAGCGCCGCCAACACCTCGCCACGGGGTCGGGAGTGGAGTTCGCTGCTCGCCCGGCTGGCAAGATCGTCGCGCACGTGCGTGCTCTGGGCCACGCACGCTACGAGTCCTGCGACGGACATCTGCTTGGGGTCGGGCTGCGGCCACAGCAACCACGCCGCAGCCGCCGCGAGAAGCGCGACGGTCGTGACCACAACCCACGATCGCGGCGGCCTGGTCACGACCCCCACAGTCCCGCCGACACGTGCTCGCCGCCGAGCACACGAGCTGCGTCGATGCCGAGCCAAGTGAGCAGGTCGCGATAGACCGAACGGAAGTCCGTGGTCGCGATCGGATCGCCGTCGTCGAGCGTGCCGAGGTCCGGCACCGGCCCGAGCACGCCGCCGCGCGCCCCGCCGAGCAGCACGAACGCCGGAGCGGCAGCGCCGTGGTCGGTGCCCTGGCTCGCGTTCTCCGCGGCGCGCCGGCCGAACTCGCTGTGCACGAGCACGACGACCCGCTCAGCGGCGGCATGACCGTCGAGATCGGCGACGAACGCAGCCAACGCTGCATCGAGCTGCGCGAGCAGCCCCGCGTGCGTCGGCAACTGCCGCGCGTGCGTGTCGAAGCCGCCGAACGACAGGTGCAGGAGCCGCGTGCCGAAGCCCGACACCACGAGCTGCGCCGCGAGCCGCAGGTCGTTGCCGAGCTGTCCGCCCGGGTAGTCCGCCTTCGGCCGGTAGCGTGCGAGCGCCGCCGACAAGTCGTCGGCGAGCGCCACGCCGCGCGAGGCGGTTCCCGCGACGAACGCACGCAGGTCGTCGCCCGTGCCGCCCGCGCGTTCGCCGGCCGCGACCACCGCGCGCGTCGGCGACGCCGAGCCGACCGGTCCGCGCGCCGTTGCCGAGAGCCACTGGAAGTCCTCGACGCGGCGCAGACTCGGCACCGCGGTGCGTTCGCTCTTCAGCAGCAACGGCACCTCGAGCCCGCCCACCGCCGCCGCCGGCACGCCGGCG
>DDSQ01000041.1:0-26370 GCA_002343845.1 Planctomycetes bacterium UBA2386
GACGCCGAAGCCTGGCTGCGGGCGTCGGCCGGCCCGGGCGACGGGGCCGGCGCGTGGCCGGCGCTGCCTCGCCTGCAGGCGGCCGTGCGCGTGGACGAACTGGCGGTGGCGGCGCGGCGCATCACGGGGGCCCAGCTGGACCTGCGACAGGAGTCCGGCGCCGGTGCCGGCGCCTGGCAGCTGCAGGTCGCCGCGGACCAGCTGGCCGGCCGGTTGCATTGGCGGCCGCCGCGCAGCCCGTCCGACCCGGGGCGGTTGACCGCGCGGCTCGAGCGGCTGGACATCGCGCCGGCCTCGCCGGCGGCGCAGGCGGCCTCGGTCGAGCCGCTGGCCGCCGAAGGGCGCTCTCGCTGGCCGGCGCTGGACATCGCGGTCGACGAGCTCGAGCTGCGCGGACGCAAGCTCGGCCGACTGGCACTGGTCGCCGCCGGCCGCGGCGGCAGCGTGTCGCGCGACTGGACGCTCGAGCGCCTGGAGCTGGAGATGCCGGGTGCGACCCTGAGCGGCAGCGGGCTGTGGACCGAGGCGGCGCGCCCGGGCGCCGCGGATCGCATGTCCCTGCAGTTCACCCTGGACTTGCAGGACAGCGGGCGGCTGGCCAGCCGCTTCGGCTGGGATGACGCGGTGCGCGGCGGCAGCGGCCGGATCAAGGGCCAGCTCGGCTGGAGCGGCTCGCCGCTGTCGCCGCAGTGGTCATCGATGGACGGGCAGCTCAGCATCGCCCTCGCTCGCGGGCAGTTCCTGCGCGCCGAGCCGGGCGGCGTGGGCCGGCTGCTGGGCATCCTCAGCCTGCAGTCGTTGCCGCGTCGGCTGCTGCTCGACTTCCGCGACGTCGTGCAGCAGGGCTTTGCATTCGACGAGGTCAGCGGCGACGTTCAGGTCGCGCAGGGCAAGGCGCGCACCGACAACCTGCGCATGCGCGGCGTGCAGGCGACGGTGTTCATCGCCGGCACGGCCGATCTCCTGCGCGAGACCCAGGACCTGCACGTGCTGATCGTGCCCGAGCTCAATGTCGGGACGGCCTCTCTGGCCTACCTGGCCGTCAACCCGGCGGTCGGACTCGGCACGATCGTCGCGCAGCTGCTGTTGCGCGATCCGCTTCGCGCGGCGAGTACCCGGGAGTTCACGATCCGCGGCCCGATGGGCGACCCGAAGGTCGAGCGCATCGAGCGCAGCGTGCCGGCCGCCGTGCCGGCCTCCGGTGCCGTTCCCGCACCGGAACCGGGTCCGGCCGGGCCAGCGCCCGCCCCGGCCCCGTCGCCCACGGAGCGCGCCGGATGAGAGTCGCCGCGATCCAGAT
This sequence comes from Planctomycetes bacterium UBA2386, assembly GCA_002343845.1. The sequence goes on from DDSQ01000041.1 coordinate 1,301, forward strand.
GGTCTCGACGCCGCAGGTCGAGCGCAACCTCGAGGCGGCGCGCCGGCTGTTGTCCGAGGCGGCGTCGGCCGGCGCGCGGCTGGCCGCGTTGCCCGAGTACTTCTGCCTGATGGGGCTGCGGGATCGCGACAAGCTCGCCGTCGCCGAGGAGCCGGGCCACGGCCCGATCCAGGACGCGCTGGCACGGCTCGCACGCGAGCTGCGGCTGTGGATCGTCGCCGGGACGCTGCCGCTGCGCGTTCCCGGGCGCGACGATCGCGTGCACAACAGCTGCCTGGTCTTCGCTCCGGACGGCAGCCGCGTCGCGCGCTACGACAAGATCCACCTCTTCGCCTTCGACAACGGCCGCGAGCGCTACGACGAGGGGGTGCTGCTCGAGGCCGGCCGCGAGACGGCGAGTGTCGTGGTGAGCGACGGCGCCGAGCGCCACCGTGTCGGACTCAGCGTGTGCTACGACCTGCGCTTTCCCGAGCTGTACCGCGCGCTGTGCGCGCCGGAAGCGCCGCTCCCCTGCGACCTGATCTGCGTGCCGTCGGCCTTCACGCACACGACCGGCCAGGCGCACTGGGAGTTGCTGCTGCGCGCCCGTGCCGTCGAGAACCAGTGCTACGTGCTGGCGCCGGCCCAGGGCGGGCGCCACGAGAACGGCCGGCGCACGTGGGGCCACAGCCTGGTGGTCGATCCCTGGGGCGAGGTGCTCGCCTGTCTCGACGAGGGCGAAGGCGTCGTCGTCGCCGATGTCGACGCGCGGCGCCTGGCCGAGGTGCGGGGCCAGCTGCCCGCGCTGGCCCACCGCCGGCTGCGCTGAGCCGGGGCCGGGAGGGTCGGGAGCGGCGGCGGGGCGCCGCCGGGCCGCCTGCCGCCGGCTCGGCCGTGCAACAGACTGCAACAAAGCCGGCTTGCCGTGATGCCGTGGGGCGACGCCCCCTAGCTCGCAGGCGTGACCCGCGGGCAAACCGGGCTGACGCCCGGACACGCCGGGTCATAAACTGTTGCGATCGCGTTGCCGCCGGGGATGCCTGGAGCGCCGGTGGCGATCCGCGCGCGCCGTCCCGCGGCAAGGAGCGCTTGAGGCGTCGGGTGCGACGGCCGGTCCGGTCCGGCCGCGACGCCCGCAGACGAAGGCCCGAGAGATCGAATGAAGAAGAACCATCTGCGCCACTTGCTGCTGGGCCTGTTGCTGGCGCCGACGATCGCGTTCGCGGCGGATCCGCAGATTTCGTCGTTCACCGACTCGCCCGATCCGGTCGTCACGGGCACGAACTACAGCTACCAGATCGTCGTGCGCAACAACGCGCCCGCCGACGCGGCGAACACCCGGCTGAGCCTCGCGGTGCCGTCCGGCGCGGTCTTCGTCTCCGCCGCGCCGGCCTCGGAGAACTGTGCGCCGGCCAGCGCGACCCTCATCGAGTGCAACCTCGGCACCGTGCGCGGCGGCAACCTCGACGTGCGCACGATCACGATGGTCTGGCAGGCGACGGCCGTGGGCCTGTCGACGATCAATGCCACCGCGACGCTGTCCGCCGACAACGACGACAACTCGACCAACAACGTCCAGAACCAGCAGACCACGGTCAATCCGGTATCGGCTACCGATGCCGACCTCCAGATCACGTCGAAGACGAACATCAGTGGCATCCCGATCGCCGCCGGCGCGAACGTCACCTTCCGCATCACCCCGCGCAATGCCGGGCCCGCCGTGGCCACGGGCGTCACCGTCACCGACGTGCTGCCGACCGGCTGGTCCTTCGTGTCGGCCGCCGGCACGAACTGGAGCTGCTCGGCCGCGGGCCAGACCGTCACCTGCAGCCGGGCGAGCCTGCCGGTGGGCGCCGGCGAGGACATCGACATCGTCGCGACGGCGCCGGCGAGCGTGGCCCTCGGCGGTTCGGCCTACACCAACACGGCGACGATCGCCGGCACGACCGTCGACCCCGTCCCGGGCAACAACAGCGCCTCGGCCACGGGCAGCGTGCTGGCCAACGGCGCGGACCTCTCGCTGTCGAAGACCAAGCTGCCGCTGACGGTGGCCTCCGGCGGCACGCTGACGTCGACGATCAACGTCACCAACCTCGGCCCGGCGACGGCCACCGGGAACGTGCGTGTCGTGGAGGTGCTGTCCAACGAGACCTTCGTCGGGGCGGCCGGCAGCGGCTGGTCGTGCACGGCCAGCGGTTCCGTCGTCGTCTGCAACCACGCGAACGCCGGCGGCATGTCGGCCTTCGGCGCCTTGCCCACGCTGACGATCACCACGACGGCCACGGGTGCCGGACCGGCGACGAACACGGCCTGTACCGGTGGCTCGGTGCCCAGCGGCGCGGGCGGCGCGACCGCCACCCCGCCGGCCGCGGGCGACCCGAACCCGCTGAACGACTGCGGGACGACCAGCTCGGCGATCGGCTCGGGCGGCGGGGGCGCGGACCTGTCCGTGGTCAGCGTCACCACCACCACCCCGAGCGGCGGCGACAAGCGCGTCTCGACCAGCGAGACCTCGGTGACCTTCACCTCGGTGATCCGCAACGACGGCCCGGCGGCCGCGACCGGCGCGACCATCGACTTCTCCGGGATCGCGCAGACCGGCACGCCGCTGAGCTTTGCGGTGACGGCGCCGCCCGGGGTCTCGTTCGCCTGCGCGTCGCCGCCGCTGCGCTGCACGCAGACCAGCGGGTCGCTGGCGGCCGGGGCGTCGGTCACGGTCGCGGTCACGGCCAGCCGGCCGCTGCCGACCTTCGGCAGCCCCGGGACGACGCAGACCTTCACGACCACCGTGTCCAACGTCGTCGAGAACGACCCGAATCCCGCGAACAACACCGGCTCGGACACCTTCAGCATCGACTCGATGACCGACCTGCAGGTCGTCTCGAAGACGGTCTCGCCGTCGATCGCCGCCGCCGGCGACCTGGTCACGTACGCGATCACCATCCGCAACAACGGCCCGGACAACGCGTTCGCGTTCGACGTCGTCGACACCTTCACCTTCCCGGGCGCCGGGGACCCGGGCTTCGACGTCGTCTCGATCGCCTATTCCCAGCCGGCGTTCGGATCCTGCACCGCGGCCGCCGCGATCACCCCGGCCTCGCCGTCGGTGCGCTGCACGATCACGCTGATGTCCTCGGGGCAGACCGAGCAGATCACGATGGCCGTGCGCCCCCGGTCGGACCTCGGCAACCCGTCGCGGGTGCTGCGCAACTCCGCGACGCTGAGCGGAGGATCGGTCGCCGACAGCGACACCACGAACGACGCCGCGACGGCCGAGCTCACCGTCCGATCCAGCCCCATCGACCTGCTGGTGAACAAGGTCGACGTGGTCGATCCGGTGCCCTTCGTCGACGGTGCGACCTTCGTCGACTACCGCGTGCGCGTGACGAACAACGGGCCGACCGCCGGCACCGGCGTGCGCATCACCGAGACCACGACGCCGCCGGCCGGCAAGCGCATCCGCTTCGTCTGCGACACCACCGGCTTCGGCAGCGCCAGCTGCAACCCGATCTCGCTGTGCTCGGCGACGAACGTCGTCTCGGCGGCCGGCACCGCGCTGCCGGCCATCACCTGCTCGGCGCCCGCCGACGGCGGCGGCACGAGCGGCCCGACGGTGGGCAACCTGGCCAACGGCGCGTCGAAGGACATCTTCCTGCGTTACGAGATCCTGGACCGTCCGCCGCTGAGCGGCGACGTGTTCACGAGCACGTCCAGCGTGACCTCGGACCAGTTCGAGACCTTCGTCGCGAACAACTCGATCACCGAGCTGACGACCACCCGCAACCGCATTGACATCCGCGTCAGCAAGGCCGCGAGCGCCGCCAGCGTGAGCGTCTCCCAGCCCTTCAACTGGGTGGTCACGGTCGTCAACAACGGTCCTGGCGACTCGCTGCAGACGGACCTGACCGACACGCTGCCGGCCGGCACGACCGTCACCGGCCCGATCACCTGGTCCCGATCGCTGCCCGCCGGCAGCGGCACCTGCAGCGTGGCCGGGCTGACCGTCAGCTGCGCCCTGGGCCGCCTGAACGGCACGGGAGCCGTGACGGTCACGATCCCCGTGCGCCTGGACAGCGTGCCGGCAGGCGGGGTGGCCACGAACACGGCGACCGTCGACGTCGATCCGGCGAAGACGGGAGCCGAGGACCTGCCCGGGGGCAACAACACGGGCTCGGCCACGGTCACCGTGTCGCGTTCGTCGCTCTCGGGCACGGTGTTCGAGGATCGCGTTCGCAGCGGTGGCAATGCCGGCACCCCGCAGGCAGCGGGCAGCGAGCCGCGCCTGGCCGGCGTCGCGCTGCGCCTGACCGGCACCGACAACCTGGGCAACGCCGTGGACCGCACGGCCACCACCGACGGCGACGGCCGCTTCACCTTCGCCGACCTGCCGCCGTCCAACGGCGCGGGCTACCGCTTGGAGCAGACCCAGCCGACCGGCTACGTCAACGGACCTTCCGACCCGCCGGCCACCGGCGCCGGCGCTCCGAGCATCGGCGGCACGTACAGCCGCGGCGGTGCCAGCGGCAACTCGAGTTATGCCGGTGTCGTGCTCGGCACGGGTGTCGACGCCGTCGACTACAACTTCCCCGAGCTGCGCCGTCCGGGCCTGTCGGGCTTCGTGTACGCCGACATCGACACCAACGGTGTTCGCGATCCGGCCATCGACGCGCCGCTCGCTGGCGCCACGGTGCGCCTGCTCGACGCCACCACGCTGTCCGTGCTGGCGACCGCGACGACCGACCCCAGCGGCGCCTATTCGTTCGGCAACCTCGACCCGCTGACGGCCTACACCCTCGAGCAGCCGCTGCCGACGGGCGCCGGGACGCTGGCCAACGGTCCGGTCAATCCCGGCCTGATCGGCGGTGCGGCCTGCGCGAGCGGCTGCGCGGCACAGGCCAACACACCCGTCGTGGACACCGACCGCATCGCGGCGATCGACCTGTCCGCAGGAGCCGACGGCACGCAGTTCAACTTCGGCGAGGTCCAGGTCACGGCGATCAGCGGGACGGTCTACGTGGACCGCAACCGCAACGGCGCGCTGGACGCCACGCCGACCGACGGTCGCCTCGCCGGCGTGACGCTCTCGCTGTACAGCGGCACCTCATGCAGCGGCGTGGCGCAAGGGACGGCATCGACGGACGCGACCGGGGCGTACAGCTTCAGCGGCCTCGTGGCCGGGCGGACCTACACGGTGTGCCAGACCCAGCCGGCCGGCTACGGCGACGGCGGCGTCAACCCCGGCACGGCTGCGAGCAGTCCCGGCCCGAATGCGCTGACCGTCACGAGCCTGCCCGTCGCGGGTTCGGCGGGCAACCACTTCGCCGAACGCATCGGCTCGATCGCCGGCGCGGTCTACCTCGACGCCAACAACGACGGCGTGCGCCAGGCCGGCGAAGCCGGCATCGGCGGCGTGCAGGTCACGCTGGCCGGCACCGACGCCACCGGCGCGCCGGTCAGCCGCAGCGCGACCACCGACACATCGGGCGCATTCCGCTTCGACGACGTCGTCGGCTCGGCGGCTGGCGGCTATTCGCTGACCCAGCAGGCGGGGCAGCCCGTGGTCGGCGGTGTCGTGACGCTGGACGGCCGCACGACCGCCGGCAACGTCGGTGGCCTCACGACCGGCACGGCCGGCGCGCCCGGTACGACGCCGAGCACGATCGCCGCCGTCGTCCTGGCCGGGGGCGCGCTCTCGGTCGACCACCTGTTCGGCGAGATCCTGCCGGTGTCGATCGGCGGCATCGTCTTCAGCGACGCGAACAACAACGGACAGCAGGACCTGCCGGCCGATCCCGGCCTGAGCGGCGTGACGATCACGCTCAGCGGCACGGACGATCTCGGCGCAGCGGTCAGCCGCACGCTGACCACCGCGCTGGACGGCAGCTTCAGCGTCAGCGGGCTGCGCCCGGGCACCTACGCCCTGACCCAGCCGACGCAACCCCCGGGCACGAGCAACGGCCTGACGGTGCCCGGCAGCGCCGGCGGCACCGCGACCGGCGTGGCGACGACGCCCAGCGCGATCACCGGCATCGTCCTGACGACGCCCGGCTCGGCATCCAGCGACAACCGTTTCGCCGAACGGCCGGACAGCGGGGTGATCAGCGGCCGCGTCTGGATCGACGCGGACAACGACGGTGTCGTCGATGGCAGCGAGTCCGGCATTGCGGGCCAGACGATCCAGCTGGGCGGCACGGACACGCTGGGCAACCCGGTGTCGCGCACGGCGACCACCGCGGCCGACGGCAGCTATGCCTTCACCGGCCTGGCGCCCGGCACCTACAGCGTGACGCAGCCGGTCCAGCCGGCCGACACCTACAACGGCCGCACGGTGGCCGGCACGGCCGGCGGCTCGGCCACCGCCGTGGGTACGCTGCCCAGCGCGGTCAGCGGCATCGTGCTCGGGGCGGGCCAGTCGTCCCTGGACAACAACTTCGCCGAGCTGACCGGCGGGCAGGTCACCGGGCGCGTCTGGTTCGACGCGAACAACGACGGTGTCATCGGCGCCGGCGAGTCCGGCTTGTCCGGCGTCACCATCCAGCTGGCCGGCACCGACCTGGCGGGCAACCCGGTGTCGCGATCGACGGCGACCGGCAGCGACGGCCGGTTCGCGTTCGCCGACGTGCCGTCGGGCACCTACACCCTGACGCAGCCGACGCAGCCGCCCGGCACGTTCAACGGCCTGACCGTGGCCGGCAGCGGTGGTGGCACGGCCACCGGCGTGGGCACGCTGCCCAGTGCCATCAGCGGCATCGTGTTGAGCGCCGGCCAGACGGCGGCCGACAACAACTTCGGCGAGACGGCCAGCGGCCAGATCGGCGGACGCGTCTGGCTCGATGCGAACGGCAACGGCGTCCTCGACGCCGGCGAGTCCGGCCTGTCGGGGGTCACGCTGACGCTGACGGGCACCGATGCCCTCGGCAACGCCGTCAGTGCCACGATCACCACCGCAGCCGACGGCAGCTATGCCTTCACGGGCCTGCGCCCGGGCAGCTACGCCGTCACCCAGCCCACGCAGCCGGCCGGCACCCTGAACGGGGCCACGCTGCCCGGCACGGGCGGCGGCACGGCGACCCCGGCCTCGACGACGCCCAGTGCGATCACCGGTATCGTGCTCGGTGCCTCGCCGCTCGTGTCGAACAACGACTTCGCCGAACTGCCGGGTGCCCGGATCGCCGGCCGGGTGTGGATCGACACGGACAACGACGGTGTCATCGATGTCGGCGAGAGCGGCCTGCCCGGCGTGGTGCTGGCCTTGAGCGGCACGAACGACATCGGCGCGTCGGTCAGCGCGACGGCGACGACCGGCGCCGACGGCAGCTTCGAGTTCAGCGGGCTGCGCCCGGGAACCTACACGGTGACCGAGCCGGTCCAGCCGGCGGGCACCTTCAACGGAATCACGCGCGCCGGCAGTGGCGGCGGCACGGCGACGGGCGTGGGCACGCTGCCCAGCGCGATCGCCGGCATCGTGCTCGCGGCCGGCCAGGCCGCGCTGGCCAACGACTTCGGGGAACTCACCGGCGCCCAGATCAGCGGGCGGGTGTGGACCGACTCGAACGACAACGGCGTCGTCGACAGCGGCGAGATCGGCCTGGGCGGTGTCGCACTGACGCTGACCGGCACCGACGATCTCGGCGCCGCGGTGAACCAGTCGCTCAGCACGGGCGCCGACGGCAGCTACGTCTTCGGAAACCTGCGGCCCGGCACCTACACGGTGACCGAGCCCGCGCAGCCTGCCGGCACGCTGAACGGCCGCACGGTGGCCGGCTCCACCGGCGGTACGGCCACCGGCGTGGCCACGCTGCCCAGCGCGATCAGCGGCATCGTGCTGGCGGCCTCGCAGGCCTCCAGCGGCAACAACTTCGGCGAGATCCCGGGCGCCCAGATCGCCGGTCGCGTGTGGCTCGATGCGAACCACAACGGCGTGGTCGACGCCGGCGAGTCCGGCATGGCCGGCGTGTCGATCACGCTGTCCGGCACCGATGACGTCGGCGCCAGCGTCAGCCGCACGGCGACGACCGGTGCCGACGGCAGCTACGCCTTCACCGGCCTGAGGCCCGGCACCTATGCCGTGACCGAGCCCGTGCAGCCCGCCGGCACCTTGAACGGCCGCACGGTGGCCGGCACGGCCGGCGGCGCGGCCACCGGCGTGGGCACGCTGCCCAGCGCGATCAGCGGCATCGTGCTGGCGGCCTCGCAGGCCTCCAGCGGCAACAACTTCGGCGAGATCCCGGGCGCCCAGATCGCCGGGCGGGTCTGGCTCGACGCCGACCACGACGGCGTGATCGACGCGGGCGAATCCGGCATCTCCGGCGTGTCGATCACGCTGTCCGGCACCGATGACGTCGGCGCCAGCGTCAGCCAGACGGCCACCACCGGCGCCGACGGCAGCTACGCGTTCTCGGGCCTGCGGCCCGGCACCTATGCGGTGACCGAGCCCGCGCAGCCTGCCGGCACCTTGAACGGCCGCACGCTGGCCGGCACGGCTGGCGGCACGGCCACTGGCGTGGGCACGCTGCCCAGCGCGATCGGCGGCATCGTGCTGACGGCCTCGCAGGTCTCCAGCGGCAACAACTTCGGCGAGATCCCGGGCGCCCAGATCGCCGGACGGGTCTGGCTCGACGCCGACCACGACGGCGTGATCGACGCGGGCGAATCCGGCATCTCCGGCGTGTCGATCACGCTGGCCGGCACCGACGACCTCGGCGCCAGCGTCAGCCGCACGGCGACGACCGGCACCGACGGCCGCTACGCCTTCACCGGCCTGCGGCCCGGCACTTATGCGGTGACCGAGCCCGCGCAGCCCGCCGGCACCTTGAACGGCCGCACGCTGGCCGGCACCACCGGCGGCACGGCCACCGGCATGGGCACGCTGCCCAGCGCGATCGGCGGCATCGTGCTCGCCGCGGCGCAACAGTCCGCCGACAACAACTTCGGCGAGATCCCGGCGAGCCAGCTCTCGGGACGGGTGTGGGGCGACGCGAACAACGACGGGCAGATCGGGACCGGCGAGGTCGGCCTGGCCGGCGTGTCGATGGTGCTCAGCGGCACGGACGACATCGGCAACGCCGTCACGGCGACGGCCACGAGCGGGGCCGACGGGGGCTTCGTCTTCGGCGGCCTGCGGCCGGGCAGCTACGTGCTGACCCAGCCGACGCAGCCGCCGGGCACCAGCAACGGCGTCACGCTGGCCGGCACGGCCGGCGGCGTGGCCACGCCGGTCAGCCTCACGCCGTCGGCGGTGAGCGGCATCACGCTGGGGGCGGGCGTGTCGGCAGGCAGCTACCTGTTCGGCGAGATTCCCGACTCGGCCGACCTGCTGGTCAGCAAGTCGCACGCCAAGGCCTTCACCGTCGGTTTCAACGGCCGCTACCGCATCACGGTGCGCAACGGGGGCAGCGTGGCCTCCAGCGGCACCTACACGGTGCAGGACCGCCTGCCCGCCGGGCTGGCGCTCGCCGCCACGCCGACCGGCAGCGGCTGGAGCTGCGCCGGCGCTGCCGGCGCCACCAGCTTCTCCTGCACCTCGAGCGTGGTCATCCCGCCCGGCGCGACGCGTGCCGAGGCCATCGACGTGGTCGTGACCGTCGCTGCCGCGGCAGCCGCGGCATCGCCGGTCCACAACGTCGTGCTGGTCGAGGGCGGCGGCGAGGTCCCGGCGCGCGGGCCCAGCGCCGCCGAACGCGATGCGTTCCAGGGGAACCCGAGCGCGCTGCCGGCCTGTGTGCCGGGGGTCACGCACAACGCCTGCCGCGATGCGACGGTCGTGCAGCAGGCGGCGTCGGTGTCGGGTACCGTGTGGAGCGACAGCGGCAGCACGCCGCGCGTGCTCGATGCTGGCGACCGCCGCTTGCGCGGCTGGCTCGTCGAGGTTCTCGACCTGGCAGGCAACACGATCGTCGGTCGCGCGACCACCGCGGCCGACGGGCGTTACCGCGTCGACGGCCTCGAGCCGGCGACGGAACTGGCCATCCGCTTCCGCGAGCCGGCCTCGGGCGTCGTCTTCGGCTACCCGGTGAACGGCGAGACCGCTCCGGGTTCGTCGGGCGCGAGCTGCGTCAGCGGCACGCCTGCGGCCGGCACGCCGAGTTCGTGCGTGCAGGCCGGTGCGACGCCGCAACTGGTCGTCGTGCTGGTGCCGGGCACGCTGCTGCCGCAGCAGAGCCTGCCGGTCACGCCGACGGGCGTGGTCTACGACTCGGCACTGCGATCGCCCGTGCCCGGCTCAGTGGTCACGCTGGCCCCGACGGGCAGCTGCCCGGGCTGGGATCCGCGCAGCGCCATCGCCGCGGCCACGCTCGGCGGCTACTCGGTGTCGGGCTCGGGCATCGCGATGACCGTCGGGCCGGAAGGCTTCTACCAGTTCCTGGCCGCTCCCGCGGCCCCGGCAAGCTGCAACTTCGGGCTCAGCGTGACGCCACCGACCGGTTACCTGTTCGCGTCGTCCGCGATCCCGCCGACGGCCGGGCCCTTGAGCCCGCCCGGCGGCGCGGGCGCGGTCTTCGCGGTGCAACCGCAGGCCACCGCGCCGAGTGCGGACCCGGGTCCGGCGACGACGTACTACCTGGCGCTGGCGCTCGGCTCGGGCACCGCGATCGTCGTGCACAACCACGTGCCGCTCGACCCGGCGGCCATCGGCGCCCTGACGCTGACGAAGACCGGTGACCGTTCGGTGGCCGAGATCGGCGACAGCGTGCGCTACACGCTGACCGTCACGCAGGCGCCGTCCGGGGGGCGGCCGGTGCAGACCACGGTCGTCGACCGCCTGCCCGCCGGGTTCACGTTCATCCCGGGCACGGCCACCGTCAACGACGTCCCGATCGCCGACCCCGCGGGCGGGGTCGGCCCGACGCTGGTCTTCAACCTCGGCCCGATGCCGCCCGAGCGACAGCTCGTGCTGCGTTACCGCGTCCGGGTCGGCGTCGGTGCGCTCGAGGGCGACGGCGTCAACCGTGCGCAAGGCCACGCATGCCAGCAGCGCTCCGGCTGTGTCGATGCCTCGCGCAACCCGATTCCCTCGGCGGTCTCGACCAACCCGGCGCAGTTCCGCGTTCGCGTGCTCGGCGGCGTGTTCACGACCGAGGCCTGCGTGCTCGGCAAGATCTTCGTCGACTGCAATCGCAACCACGTGCAGGACCCCGAGGAGCTCGGCTTGCCGGGTGTGCGCCTGGTGCTCTCCGACGGCACCTTGCTGATCTCGGATTCCGAGGGCAAGTACAGCATCTGCGGCCTGCCGCCGCGAAGCCACGTGCTGCGTGTCGATCCCTCGACGCTGCCGCGGGGCGCGCGGCTGACGACCTCCAGCAACCGCAACCTCGGTGACGCCGGCAGCCTGTGGCTCGACCTGAAGAACGGCGAGCTGCACCGGGCGGACTTCGTCGAGGGCAGCTGCTCGAACACGGTGCTCGAGCAGACCAAGGCTCGCCGCGCGCAGGGCGAGGTGCGGTCGGTGGAGACCGAGAAGAAGGGTGGCCCGGCGCTGCGCTTCGACAGCAAGGCGCACGGCCTGGACACGCTGCGTTCGCCGCAGCAGGGTACCGACGGCGCGAACCAGCAGGCGCCCAAGCCGCGGGGCACCGCACCCCGGCCGCCGTCGCCGGCCAAGGACGAGACGAATGTGCCCACCCCCGATCTGCCGATGAACCAGCCACCGCCAAGGGGCCGATCCCCGGGTGACCCGCCCGATGCCCCGCAACCTGCCGGCGCGACCACCGGGGGAGCTTCGCATGGCACGCGCTGACCGTTTCCGCAACCGCCGCCCGGTCGCGTTGGCCGCCGCGCTGGCGGTGATCGGCGGCGCGGACGCGCAGGCCCAGGGCGCCGCGTCCGCCGGCCAGACGCCGGACCTCCACTACACGCCGGTCAGCGGGCCGGACCTGCCGCTGTATCCGCTGGCGCCGGGAGACGACACGTCGAGCCGTCTCGAGCCGCTGCGCGCCGGGGGTGCCGCCGAGGCGGCCGCGCGGCGAGTCGAGCGCGTGGTCGTCGAGGTCGATCGCAACCACGTGCCGGCGGACGGCCAGTCGGCGACCCGGGTCGTCGTGCGCCTGCTCGGCGCGGATGGCAAGCCCCTCCCCGGGCGCAGCTTCGCAACGATCGAACACTCCGGTGGCCGCGTGCTGCTGCCGCGCGCGCGGACCGACGAATTCGGCCCGCGCGGCCTCGATGCGGACCGCGTCACGCCCGGCGTGCAGCTCCTGGTGCTCGACGGCGTCGCCGAGTTCCACCTGCTGGCGCCGCCGGATGCGCAGGACGTGCGGCTGCGCATCTCCGCGGGGGGCCGGCAGGCGGCCGGCGAGGTCGCCTTCGTGCCCGACCTGCGCCCGATGGTGGCCGCCGGCCTCGTCGAAGGCATCGTCAGCGTGCGCAACAAGATCGCGCTGTCGCCGGCCCGGCGCGGCGACGGGTTCGAGCAGCAGATCGAGGCCTGGTCGCGCGAGTTCAATGGCGGCAAGGCCAACGCGGCGGCCCGCGCCGCCTTCTACCTGAAGGGGACGATCAGCGGCCAGATGCTGCTGACCGCCGCCTACGACTCCGACAAGGTCACGCACGCGCGACTGCTGCGCGACGTGCGCGCCGACGAGCTGTACCCGGTCTACGGCGACGCCTCGCTGCGCAGCTTCGACGCCCGCTCGGGAAGCCGGCTGTACGTGCGCGTCGACAAGGACAAGAGCTACGTCCTCTACGGCGACATCGTCACCGGCGACGGCTTCTCGGCGCCGGCCGGGCAGGGCGCGGTCGCGTCGCTGAAGCAGCGCAGCCTGGGCAGCTACAACCGGACCGCGACGGGGGTGCGCGCCCACCACGAGACCGACGCCCTCGTCGCCAACGTCTTCGCGTTCAACGACACGCTGCGCGCCGTCGTCGAGGAGTTCGCGAGCCAGGGCTCGGGTCCCTACGCGCTGCGCCACAACGCGGTGCTCGAGGGCAGCGAGAAGGTCGAGGTCGTCGTGCGCGACCGCACACAGCCCTCGCGCATCGTCGCGGTGCGGCCGCTGGTGCGCCTGGTCGACTACACGTTCGAGCCGTTCTCGGGCCGCGTCCTTCTGACGACCTTCCTGCCCAGCGTCGACGCCAACCTCAACCCGGTCGGCTTGCGCATCACCTACGAGGTCGACCAGGGCGGCGAGGCCTACTGGGTGGGCGGCGCCGATGCCCAGGCGCGCCTGACGAAGAACATCGAGGTCGGCGGCTCGGTGGTCAGCGACCGCAACCGCCTCGCCCCCTACGAGCTGGTCAGCGGCAACCTGACGCTCAGGTTCGACGAGCGCTCGGCGATGGTGGTCGAGCTCGCGCAGACGACGAGCACGGTCAACACGAACCCTGCCAACGTCGTCACCGCACGCGGACTGGCGGGTCGCAGCGGCGAGGTCGAGGGCCGCGCGGCGCGCGTGGAGTTCGTCCACCAGGGCCGGCGGACCGAGGCGCGCCTGTTCGCCGGCCGCAGCTCACCGACCTTCCTCAACCCGTCGGCACCGCTGGCGGGCGGGCGCGACGAGTTCCACGGGCGTGGCGCGGTCAAGCTGCTCGATGCCGTGCAGCTCTATGGCGAGGCCTCGCACAGTGCCGACCGCAACCCCGGTGGCGGCGAGCGACAGACGGCTGCGATCGGCGTGCAGTGGGCGCCGACGAGCCGGCTGATCATGGACGCGAGCCTGCGCCGCGCCCGCGAGACGATTGGCACGGTCGGCACCGATGTCGTGCTCTCGCCGTTCGGGCTGACCAGCGGCCTGAGCGGCAGCATCGCGACGGGCTCGGCCGGTGGGGCGGTCGGCTTCGGGGTGCAGGCGCTCGACCCGGTGACCGGGTTGCCGATGATCACGCAGGGCGGGCTGCAGCCGGCCACGAGCAGCCTGCCGGCGGGCACGCGGCTGGACAGCCGCTCGGTGCGCCTGGGCGTCGGCTACCGGGCAACCGAGCGCTTGCGCCTTGGCGGCGAGGTCGAGACCGACCTGTCCGGCAACGAGCGCGAACGCATCGCGATCGGCGCGGACTACGCGATCGGTCCGCGCGTGCGGCTGTACGGACGTGCCGAGCACCAGACCGGCTGGGTCATGCTCAACGGCGTTTCCGACACGCAGCGCAGCGCCGACACCATTGCGCTGGGCATCGACGCCAACGTGCTGCGGGAAACCCAGCTCTTCAGCGAGTACCGGCTGCGCGATGCGATCAGCGGGCGTGACCTGCAGATCGCCGCCGGTGCGCGCCATTTCTGGGACCTTGCCGAAGGCATCCGGGCGAATGTCGCGGTCGAGCACGTCAAGGTGCTCGCGGGCCCGACCCCCACCGCCAACGCGATCGCCGCGGGCATCGACTATGCCGCCCATCCGCTGTGGCGGGCCGGCACGAGGGTCGAATGGCGCCGCTCGGGGGATCTGGCGTCGACGCCGGCGCTCGACGAGACCTTCGGCACCGTCCTGTGGACGGTGATGGCGGCGCGCAAGCTCGACCGCGACTGGACGCTGCTCGCCCGCAACTACCTGCTGAAGACCGACTACCGAGCGCGCGGGGACGTGCTGCAGGATCGCGCGCAGCTCGGGCTGGCCTACCGCGACACCGACCGCAACCGGGTCAACGCGCTGGGCAAGATCGAGTTCAAGCACGAGACCGACGCGAGCAACGCGCTGGTCGGCGAGCTGCAGTCGCGAGCCGTCATCGTCAGCGCGCACGCCGACCTGCACCCCTCGCGCCCGTGGTGGATGACGGGCCGCGTGGCGGCGAAGTGGCAGAAGGACGTCTTCGAGAGGGGGGTCCGCAACGACTTCCGGGCGCAGCTGCTGTCCGGCCGCATCGTCTACGACATCACCGAGAACTGGGATGTCGGCGCGATGGCCGCGGTGCAGCTCGGCCAGCGCGGTGCCCGGCAGTCGGCGCTCGGGGTCGAGGTGGGCTACCTGCTGAGGCAGAACCTGTGGCTGTCGGCCGGCGTCAACGCGACCGGTTTCGACGGCGACGCCGACCTGGCGGGCTACGAGTACACGCGGTCCGGCGTCTACGTCCGGCTGCGCTTCAAGTTCGACGAGAACCTCTTCAAGGGCCGCGACCGCGAGGTCAACCGGAGTCTGGATCGATGAGAGCACTTCACACCACGTGGGCGTCGGCCGTCGCGGCCCTGCTGGCCGCCGCGGCGCCGGCGGCGGCCCTGGGGCAGGCCACGCAGCTGAACCCGCCGGCCGCGCGCATCAGCGACGAGGCGATCCAGGCCGACCAGCGTGCCTACGAGACCCTCCAGGCGCGCATCAAGGGCCTCAACGACAAGGGCCGGCCGGTCAAGGACTACCACCTGAGCAAGGCGCAGTGCTGGCTGGACGTCAGCTTCCACGAGTACACGCGCAACGACCGCAGCAGCTTCCCGCAGGAGGCGATGACCGAGGCCGAGAAGCTCATCGTCGGCATGGAACGCCGTGCCGCGCTCGGCATGGACACCCCGCTGGTCGGCCAGGCCGTCAAGCTGCGGCCCGACCTGTGGGACCGCGTGGCCGGGCTGAAGAACCATCCCGGCTTCCGCTGCGCCGAGCACAAGGTTGCCTGCGCCGAGGTCGAGCTCGTGCATGCGGGCAACGAGCACGCTCAGCAGCAGTGGCGGCACGCCAAGCCCTACGTGCAGATCGCCGAGGACCTGATCGCCGAGGCCGACATCCTGTCGAAGGACTGCCCCGGCGCGGTGCTGCCGGAGGTGGCGGTTGCGCCGCCGCCACCCCCGCCGCCTCCGCCGCCGCCGCCGCCGCCGCCACCGGCGCCGGTGCGCGAACGCGAGGTGTCGATCGTCGCGCTGGTCGTCTTCAGCTTCGACCGCCACGAGGAGTCCGACATCCGGGGCCACAGCATGACGCAGCTGCGCGCGCTGATCGACCACGTGAAGACGAGCCGGCTGGACGTCAAGGCGATCCGCCTGACAGGCCATGCCGATCGCCTCAACAGCACGGGCCAGTCCGACTACAACCAGCGCCTGAGCGAGCGGCGCGTCGAGACGGTGCGCAACGTGCTGGTGCGGCTGGGTGTCGACCCGAAGCTGATCACCACGGCTGCGCGAGGCGACACGCAGCAGGTCGAGGCCTGCCGGCAGGCGTTCCGCTCGCAGACGGAGCTCCAGGAGTGCCTGCTGCCGAACCGGCGCGTGGAGGTCGAGGTCGAGGGGCGCGCGCCGCCGCGTTGACCGCGCGGACAGGCGCGTCCTGCGCGGACGGGCACGCGGCGGACGCGACGCCGGGGCCGACGCCGCCAACCGCGGGCACTGCGGCGCGACCGCGCGCCGGAGGCCGGGGACGGCGCGTCAGCCGTCCAGGTCCTGCAGCAGCTTGTGCGTCGGCTCGACGCCCAGGTTCAGCAGTGCCGCGATGTCGCGCACGTCGTCGGGGACGGCCGGGTTGTCCCAGCCGCTCTCGGTGTGGCGCGCCAGGCGCACCGCGAGCACGACGTTGCGGACCTGCGCGACGTCGTTGTGCAGCGAGTCGTCGGCAATGCGCGACAACAGCGTCGGCAGTCGCCAGCGCAGCATCAGCGCGTGCTGCAGCTCGGGCAGCGTGAGCCCCAGGACCTCGCGCTCGGCTTCGGCCGTTCGCAGTTGCGGGTCGGCACGCTTGCGCCGGGTGATCTCCAGGGCGGCAGCCGGCGCCTGCAGCCACAGCAGCAGTTCGGCGAAGTCGTGCAGCAGGGCGGCGCTGTGGATGACGGCCACGTCGTGATCGAGCCGCTGCACCGCGAAGCCCGTGGCGAACAGCGCCGAGCGGTGACTGCGGCGCAGGACCGCTTGGAAGCCCTCGAGGGCCTCCGGCAGCGACGCGAGGCGTGCCTCGACCGTCGACTGCGGGCCGAAGTGGCGGAAGAAGGGCGTGATGCCGAGCATCACGAGCGCGGCGGTGACCGTCTCCGGTTCGCCGCTGTCCCGTCCGCGGCGCAAGGCCCCGACGAGGGCGAACAGCTTCAGCGTCATCAAGGGATCGGTCGAGATCACCTGCGCGAGCAGGTGGGCGTCGACCGCGTCCTCGTTGGCGCGAGCCTCCTCGAGCGCGTCGGCCGTGTCGGCCAGCACCGGCAGCGTCGCCGCGTCGAACAGCCGAACCCAGCCGTCGACGCCGCGCGGCAGTCGTGGGGTGCTCGGGGTTGAAGTCGGGCTCGGGGTCATCGGCGATCGTTGGGCCGGCAGGGACAGGGTTCTCGCCGGGTTGTCGGCCGCCGCCGGCCGGATCTTGAGGCGCCGCGGGCGGCCGTTGCGGCGGACCGCGGCGGTCTCCTCACAGGCGGGTCACCCCCGGCAGCGTGCCGACGCGCACGCCGTCGACGAAGAGTGCACCCTCCGGGGCCCCCGCCTCGGCGTGGAACTCGATGACCGGGCTCGCATCGCCGGGCCGGCTGGCCTCGGCGGCGTGCAGCCGGCGCGCCACCGCCGCGAGCCGGGCGCTCGCGCGACGCAGCAGGCCGGCGAGCAGCCGGCGTGCGATCCGCCAGGGTGACGGGACGACGGGCTCGATGACCCATGTCGGGGACTTGCTCATCACGGTCTCCTCGGTTGCGCGGTGCCGAAGGCGAAGCCGGCGAAACGGACCGGCAGACGCGACGCCGGCTGCGCTGCGCCGGATCGCCGCACGGCTGTTGCCGGCCCGAGCGAGCGCGAATGATAAAGACATCTTGCCGTTAGGCAAGTGCTGTTGCGCGGAAGCGAAACGTGTTGCGCGGTGTGTCGCCTGCAGCCAACGCTGCCGGTGCGGCGAACCACGGGAACGGGGGCCTCCGGATCGAGGGGGTGCGCCGCCCGTCGTGTCCGGCGGCGTGTGCCCGGGGCCGACCTCAGCGACGGCGCTTCAGCGGCGCGACGTCGCGCTGGCTGCGAAGCCAGAGCGTGTGCGTGTCCTCGCCCTCGGCCGGCGCGGCCGGCACGGGCGAGGGCGGGCGCGGCGGTGGAGCCAGCACCTCCGACAGCAACTCGAGCAGCCGCGCGCGTGCGCGCTGCGGGTGGCGCCGGTAGTACGTGAGGACCAGTCCGATGATGAAGCGTTCATCATCATTGCGCGGCGTGCTGCCGCCGTCGGCCTCGGCCGGCTCGGTGCCCAGCTGCAGCGCGAAGCCCGGCGACGTCGCCGTCCCGTGGCGCAGGTCCATCCATCCCGCGGGCTTGCGGCAGCGTGCCTCGAACTGACGCGCGAGCCGTTCGCCGATCTGGCGCGTGCGGCTCTTGATCTGGCTCCAGTAGCTCGGCTGGATCAGCAGCTGCTCGGCGAATCGTCGCTCGAGGCCGCGCAACGCGGCCGCGTCGGGTGTGCGCACGTGCTGCGCGACGAACTCGTCGAACAGCACGAGCGCGTTGTCCAGGCGCACCTGCGCCAGCTCGGCAGGATCGAAGGCCGTCGACGACATGGGCTGCATGATAAAGCTGCCATGACCCGTTTCTCGTTCGGGGGTCGCGCGCACTACCATCGCGTCCCATGCAAGTCCCGGCGACACCGCTGCCCCAGGTGATGCTGCCCAGCGCGGAAGAGGTTCCGGCGTTGGGCCTCGGGACGGCCCGCCTGGGCGAATCGGCTGCCCACGCGGCGGCCGAGGTGGGGTCTCTGCGCGCCGCGCTCGACGTCGGCTACCGGGTGATCGACACGGCGGAGCTGTACGGGCAAGGTGGGGCCGAGACCTTGCTGGGTCGCGCGCTGCGCGAGGCCATGGCCGACGGCCTGCGCCGCGAGGACCTGGTGATCGTCAGCAAGGTGTTGCCGCAGAACGCGCACCCGGCGGCGATGCTGCGCGCCTGCGAGGCAACCCTCGATCGCCTGGGCCTCGAGCGGATCGACCTGTACCTGCTGCACTGGCGCGGCAGCATCCCGCTGAAGGAGACGGTCGACGGCTTCGAGATCCTGCAGCGGCGCCACTGGATCCGCTACTGGGGCGTCAGCAACTTCGACATCGAGGACATGCGCGAGCTGATCTCGGTGCCCGGCGGCGCGGCCTGCAGCGTCAACCAGGTCTGGTACTCGCTGACCCAGCGCGGCCCGGAGGTCGACCTGCTGCCCTGGATGCGGCTGTACCAGATGCCGCTGATGGCCTACTGCCCGCTCGACGAGGGGCAACTGCTGGACAACCCGGTGCTTCAGGCGCTGGCCGCCCGGCGCGGCGTGTCCGCCGCGCAGCTGGCGCTGGCCTGGCTGCTGGCGCAGCCCAACGTGATGGCGCTGCCGAAGGCCGCCCGGGCGCTGCACCTGCGGGAGAACTGGGAGGCGCAGCGCATCACCCTCGGTGCCGACGACCTGGCCGAACTCGACCGGACGTTCCCGGCGCCGCGCCGCCGTCAGCCGCTGGCGATGCGCTGACGGGAGCCGGCGCCCGGGGCCGGGGCGCCGGTGCCACCCCGGTTGCCGGGCGCCGACTAGGCTTCGCCGCGCCGGGAGTCGATGCGCGGCGCCGTCTTCACGCTCAGCAGCATGGTCACGGCGAGGATCGCGACGACGACGCCCAGGGACACCGCCACCGGGATCTTGAAGACGTCGATCAGCATCATCTTCGTGCCGATGAAGACGAGGATCACCGCCAAGCCGTAGCTGAGCAGGTGGAACTTGGCGGCCACGGCGGCCAGCAGGAAGTACATCGCGCGCAGGCCCAGGATCGCGAAGACGTTGGAGGTCAGCACGATGAACGGGTCCATGGTGATCGCGAAGATCGCCGGGATCGAGTCGACCGCGAAGATCACGTCGGTCAGCCCGACCAGGGCGATCACCAGCAGCAGCGGGGTCGCGATGCGCTTGCCGTTCTCGACGGTGAAGAACTTCTCGCCGTCGAAACTCTTGCTGACCGGCATCAGGCGACGCAGCAGCTTCAGCGCCGGGTTGCTCTCGAGGTCCGGCTCCTGGCCGGCGGCCCACCACATCTTGATGCCGGTGATGACCAGGAAGGCACCGAAGACGTAGAGGATCCAGTGGAACTGCTGGATCAGCCAGGCCCCGAACAGGATCATGATCGTGCGCAGCACGATTGCCCCGATGATGCCGATCATCAGCACGCGCTTCTGGAAGGCCGGCGGCACCGCGAAGTACGTGAAGATCATCAGGAAGACGAAGATGTTGTCGACGGCCAGGCTCTTCTCGATCAGGTAGCCCGTCAGGAACTCCATCGCCTTGGTGTTGGCCATGGCCGTCCCGTGATCCTGCTGCACGGCCCACCAGAACAGGCCGTTGAAGGCGAAGCTCAGCGCGACCCAGACGATCGACCAGTTGAGGGCCTCCTTCACGCCGACCTCGTGGGCACCCTGCTGGCGCAACACGACGAAGTCGACGATGAGGGCGACGATGACGATGGCGAGGAACACGGCCCATAGCCACAGCGGTGCAATGGTGTCCATCGGACACTCTCCTTTCGGCGCGAGGTTGACTGGCGCCGAAAGGTCTTGCACGGATCCCGGTGCGGGATCGTTGCGGCCCCGGAAAGACACCCAGCGGGGCTTCCGTACTGACGGGGATACGCGGCAACGGGCGTTGCTGGCTACTCCCCTTTCGACTCCCGGGATTTTGCGGCCCGAACCTAATCCCCTCGATGCTTCGGGGATAGGACGACGCGTGAACCCGGTCACGCGGGCGCGCGAAAGCTCAGAGCCGCCCCGCCGCGCCGAGTTCCGCGCTCATGCCGGTCGACCCCGTCACGACGCCGCGGCCTCGGCGCGACACGGCCTCCGCGCAGACTCCCGGCAGGTCAAGAAGAATGTCAGTGCTTACTCGTCTTCCTTGACCTTGAAGGCCGAGGTCAGCTGTTGCTGCACGGTGGGAGGGACGGCCTCGTAGTGGGACAGTTCGATCGAGTACCGGCCCTGGCCCTGGGTCATCGCATTGAGTCGCGACTGGTAGCCCACGAGCTCCGACAAAGGCGCCTGGCCCTTGATGACGATGGTGCCCGGGCCGCCCTGGGCGGTGCCACTGACCAGTCCGCGCCGCGATGACAGGTCTCCGGTGATGTCGCCCATCGTGGTGTCGGGCGCCGCGATGTCGACGTTGACCACCGGCTCCAGCACGATCGGCCGTGCATCGCGCACCGCGGCGAGGAAGGCCTTGCGCCCCGCGGTGACGAAGGCGATCTCCTTGCTGTCCACGCTGTGGTGCTTGCCGTCGTAGACCGTGACCTTGACGTCGACGACCGGGTAGCCGGCGATGGCCCCGGTGGCCAGGACCTCGCGCACGCCCTTCTCGACAGCCGGGATGAACTGTGTCGGGATCACGCCGCCCTTGACCTCGTCGACGAACTGGAAGCCCTCGCCGCGGGCCAGCGGCTCGACGCGCAGGTGCACCTCGCCGAACTGGCCGGCGCCGCCGGTCTGCTTCTTGTGGCGGTACTGCGCGGCCGCGGGCGCGGTGATCGTCTCGCGGTAGGCGATGCGCGGCGGACGCGTGTCGACCTCGAACTTGTAGACCTCGCGCAGCCGCTCGAGCAGCACGCGCAGGTGCAGCTCGCCCAGGCCGTAGACGACGGTCTCGTTGGTCGTCGCCACGTGCTCGACCTTCAGGCAGGGATCCTCGTCGACGAGCTTGGTCAGGATCTCCCACATGCGCTGCTCGTCGCCGCGGCGCTTCGGGCTGATCGCCAGGCCGTGCACCGGCTGCGGGAAGGCAAGCGGCTTCAGGTGCAGGTGGTCGTCCTCGGCGGCGTCGTGCAGCACCGCGTCGAAGTGGATCTCGTCGACCTTGGCGACGGCGACGATGTCGCCGGGCAGCCCCTCGCGCACCTCGACATGCGACTTGCCCTGCAGCATGAACAGGTGCCCGACCTTGAACGGCTTGCGCCCGTCGCCGATGTAGAGCTGGCTGTCCTTGGTGACCGTGCCCTGGTGGATGCGGAAGATGCCCATGCGGCCCACGTACGGGTCGACCGTGACCTTGAAGACGTGGGCGATGACGTGTCGGTCCGGGACGGGCTCGGCATGCATCGGGACCGCGTCGTCACCCTCGCCCCGCAGGAAGTCGGGGGCATTGCCTTCGGTCGGGTTCGGCAGCAACTTGACGATCACGTCGAGCAGTTCGGCGACGCCGGCGCCGCTGCGTGCCGAGACGAAACACACCGGAATCAGGTGTCCCTCGCGCAGGGCCTGCTCGAGCGGGGCGTGCANNGCGCGGTGCGCGGCATCGACGCTGCCGAAGTCCGTGTGTCCCTCGCGGTTGTAGAAGCAGTCGACGACCTTCGTGCCGCCGGCGTCCGGCAGGTTCAGCGGCAGGCACTCCTTGCCGAAGGTGGCCTGGATCTGCTCGAGCAGCGCCTGGAGCTTGACGTCCTGGGCGTCGATCTTGTTGACGATGATCAGCCGGTCGAGCTGACGCTCGGCCGCGTACTCCATCATCCGCTGGGCCATCGGCTCGATGCCGGTGGCGGCGTTGATGACGATCGCCGCGGTCTCCACCGCCTCGAGCGCCGGCAGGCTCTGGCCGAGGAAGTCGGGCGCCCCGGGGGTGTCGATCAGGTGGATGCGGGTGTCGGCGTGCGTCAGGTGCAGCACGGCGGCGTTCAGCGAGTGCTGGTACCGGCGCTCGAGCGGGTCGTAGTCGCTGACCGTGCCGCCCTTCTCGACGCTGCCCGCGGTGGCGATGGCCCCCGACTTCAGCAAGAGGGCTTCAGCCAGCGACGTCTTCCCGGACGACGCCGGGCCGACGAGGGCAAGGGTACGGATGGCGGCAACACCGCCGGCGACTGGGCTCGACATGGGGGCACTCCTCGGGGATCCAGGACAGACTGGCCGCTCTCGGGCGGCGATCGGGAGCCAGCCTACGCCTTTGGCCGGCATGCGGCAAGGCGAGTTCGCCGGGTCTTGAGCCGGCTCAAGCCCGCGTGCCGCCAGGCGTCACTGGAACGCCACTTCGGCGAAGCTGCGCAGCTTGCGGCTGTGCAACTGGTCGATGCGCCGGGCCCGCAGCAGCTCCAGGGCTCGCAGCCCGATCCGCAGGTGCTGGTCGACGCGCTCGCGGTAGAACTGGTCGGCCATGCCGGGCAGCTTGATCTCGCCGTGCAGGGGCTTGTCGCTGACGCACAGCAGCGTGCCGTAGGGAACGCGGAAGCGAAAGCCGTTGGCGGCGATCGCCGCGCTCTCCATGTCCAGCGCGACTGCGCGGCTCTGGCTGAAGCGCCGCTCGGGCCCGGGGTGCGGCAGGAGCTCCCAGTTGCGGTTGTCGGTCGAGGCGACGGTGCCGGTGCGCAGGACGCTCTTGAGCTCCCAGCCGGCAAGCTGGGTGACGTCGGCGACCGCCTGCTCGAGCGCGACCTGGATCTCCGCCAGTGCCGGGATCGGCACCCACAGCGGGAGCTCCTCGTCGAGCACGTGGTCCTCGCGCACGTAGCCATGGGCGAGCACGTAGTCGCCGAGCTTCTGGGTCGTGCGCAGCCCGGCGCAGTGCCCGAGCATCAGCCACGCGTGCGGCCGCAGCACCGCGATGTGGTCGGTGATGGTCTTGGCGTTGGCCGGGCCGACGCCGATGTTGACCATCGTGACGCCGCTGCTGTCGGGCCGCACGAGATGGTAGGCCGGCATCTGCGGCAGCCGCGGCGGCGGCGCGCCCAGGGCGTCGTTCGCCTCGGCCGGCGCCCCGGCGCGCCGCGTGACGACATTGCCCGGCTCGACGAAGGCGTCGAAGGCGCAGGCCGGGTCGGCCATCGCCGCGTGTCCCAGCTCGATGAACTCGTCGATGTAGAACTGGTAGTTCGTGAAGAGCACGAAGTTCTGGAAGTACTCCGGGCGCGTGCCGGTGTAGTGGCGCAGCCGGTGCAGCGAGTAGTCCACCCGTGCGGCGGTGAACAGCGCGAGCGGCAGCGGCTCCCCCGGCCGGGCCTCGTGCGTGCCGTTGGCGATGCCGTCGTCCATCGCAGCCAGGTCGGGCAGGTCGAAGTGGTCCGGGATGCGCAGCCGGCGTTGCGGATCCAGGCTGCCCTCGAGGTGCTCGATCTCGCCGAGCGAGAAGTGCACCGGGATCGGCTGCGTGCTGGTGCCGATCTCCAGGGGCTGCCCGTGGTTCTTCAGCAGCAGCCGGAACTGCTCGCGGTAGTACGAGCCGAACAGCTCGGGCCGGGTGAGCGTCGTCTCGTAGGTGCCGGGCCCGGCGACGAAGCCGTAGGCCTTGCCCGAGTCGCGGCGCGAGACACTGTCCACGCGCAGGCGCACCGACGGATAACAGGCCCGAACCCGCTGCGGCTCCGCCTCGCCGGCGACGAAGCGCCGCAGCGCCTGCCGCAGGTGCCCGACGCTGGAGTCGTAGATCGCGCGGACCTGCGCCAGCGCAGCGTCGGCATCGGTGAAGCGCGCCGGCGCGATGTAAAGAGGTGATACGGCCATGCCGAATTGTCCTCCCGGCCACGGGCCGCGGCGAGTGTCATCGCGGCACGGCGCCCGGCCGCCGTTGACATCTGCTTACCCTCCGATGTGCTGGCGGGTTAACCATGGCGCGAAGCAGCCCCGCGGGTTGACGCGCCTCAAACGGCGGGCGCCTGCCGGCCCGCAAGATCCGCAGCCAACAAGAGATCGACTCCCGCTGTCATCGCCCCCCGGTCGCACCGATGAAGACCTTCGCAACAGCGCTTGCCCTGGTCGGGACCTGTGCCCTGGTCGCGATCGTCCACGACCCGGCAGCATCGGCGCACGGGGTCAAGGCCCCGTCGCGGGAGGCGGCTGCCGGACGGCACGATGCGTCGCCACCCGTCGCCGTCGCCGACGCGGCCGCCCGCAAGGCCCTCGAGGCCGGTGATCCGTACGCCGACTTCGGAGAGGCCATCGCCCGACAGGCCGTCCCGCGCTGACCGGGACGTCGCGTCGTCGCCGGCCACCCCGCGCCCGGCCCGCTGGCTGCGCATCCGGCGCGGATCTGAGACGATGGCGCCCATGATGCTGCACCTCCCGTTCCCGCGGGCCGGCCGAGCGCCGGCCTTTCTGCTGATGCTGGCGATCGGGGCAGCCGCACCCCTGCACGGTGCCGCGGCGCAAGACGAGTTCAACCGCTGCCTCGCCACGATGCAGGCCGACGCGCAGCGCGAGGGCATTGCGCGCGGCACCTTCGAGACGCTGACCCGCGAGCTGCGGCCCGACCTGTCGATCCTCGAGCTGCTCGACAACCAGCCCGAGTTCCGGACGCCGATCTGGGACTACCTGGCCG
>DDSQ01000041.1:26464-26620 GCA_002343845.1 Planctomycetes bacterium UBA2386
TTCTTCCGCGGCGAGCTGTTCGCCGCGATGAAGATCGTGCAGCGCGGCGACGTCGCGGTCGAGGCCATGGTGGGCTCCTGGGCCGGCGCGTTCGGCCACACGCAATTCATGCCCAGCACCTACCTTCGGCTGGCGGTCGACTTCGACGGCGATGGC
>DDSQ01000033.1 GCA_002343845.1 Planctomycetes bacterium UBA2386
TACTCGACCGTGCGCGCCAGCGCGAAGCTGTTGGGCGGGATGATGCAGGTGTCGCCCTCGATGTCGACGAAGCTCTTCTCGTCGAAGTTCTTCGGGTCGACCACCGTGCTGTGGATGTTCGTGAAGACCTTGAACTCGCGCGCGCAGCGGATGTCGTAGCCGTAGCTGCTGGTCCCGTAGCTGACGATGCGATGGCCGTCCGCAGCCTGCCGCACCTGGCCGGGCTCGAACGGCTCGATCATGCCGTGCTCCTGGGCCATGCGGCGGATCCAACGGTCGCTCTTGATGCTCATGCGGGGGGCGCGGCCGCTCGGTGATGTCCGGTGCGCCGGGGGCCATTGTAGGGAGCGGCCGCGGCCGTGCAGCCGCTTACATCGGCGCCGGGCCGCTAGGGTAGCATCGCGCGCGTGACCTCCCGATGACACCGCCGCCGACATGAACCTGGCCTCCCCCAGCCGCTCGGGCCGGCACTCCGCCGGTCCCGGCCTCTTCCGTCCGGCCCTCGAGCTGCTCGTCGGCTATGCGCGCGTGCACCGTGACCGCCGCAACATCCAGACCCACCTCGTCGGCGTGCCGGTGGGCATCGTCGGCGTCGCGCTGCTGATGCGCGGGCCGCTGGTCGGGCAGGTCCCGGCCTTGCTGACACCGGCCTGGGTGGCCTTCGCGCTCGTCAGCGCGTGGTACCTGACGCGCGGGCAGTTCGCGCTGGGGCTCGCGACCAGCGCGCTGGTCGGGGCCCTGGTGTTCGCCGCGCATGCGGTGCCGGTCTTCGGCCTGGCCCCCTGGCTCGCCGGCTCGCTCGGGCTGCTGGTGCTCGCGAGCCTGCTGCAGATGGCCGGCCACTACTACGAAGGCCGGCGCCCGGCCACCTGGC
Organism: Planctomycetes bacterium UBA2386; assembly: GCA_002343845.1. The sequence goes on from DDSQ01000033.1 coordinate 875, forward strand.
AGAGCCCGGTCTACCTGCTGGTCGGGCCGATGTTCGTCGCCTTCGAGCTGCTCAGCGGCGCCGGGCTGATGCGCCGGGTCGCCGCCGAGGTGACCCGTGTCGCCGGGCCGGTTCACGTGCGCGACCTCGCGCACCCGATGCCGCAGCGCTGAGATCGCCGGGCCCAGCGGGCTCAGGCCCAGGCCAGCTCGCCTTTCAGGAACGCCGCCGCGCCGTGCGCGACGCCATCCCGGAAGAAGTCGCCCACCGGTGCGTCGACGACCACGCGGCCGGCCTCGAGATAGAGCACGCGGGTGGCCAGGCGCTTGACCTGGCCGAGGTTGTGCGAGCTCATCACGACGGTCAGCCCGTCCTCGGCGAAGCGGGCGATCAGCGCCTCGACCTCGCGCTTGGCGCCCGGGTCCAGGCTGGCTGTCGGCTCGTCGAGGAACAGGATGTCCGGGCGCAGCGCCCAGGCACGGGCCAGCGCGAGGCGCTGCTGCTGGCCGCCCGAGAGCGCGCGGGCCGGCCGGCGCGCCTGGTCGAGCAGGCCCACGCGCTCCAGCGCCTCGGCGCAGCGCCGTGCGCGTTGCGGCGCCGGCACACGCTGCAGCCACAGGGCCAGCAGGATGTTCGCCCGCGCGCTGAGGTTCAGCAGGAACGGCCGCTGGAACAGCATCGCCTGGCGCGGCGGCCGTCCGTCGGGACCGGCGGGGACGAGGCGCCGGCCGTCGGTGCAGGCCTGCAGCCCGTGCATCACGCGCAGCAGCGTCGTCTTGCCCGAGCCGTTCGCGCCGATCAACGCCAGGCGCTCGCCGCGGTGCAGCTCGAGGTCGACGCCGCGCAGCGCCTGCACGTCGCCGAAGCTGACGCCGGCGTCGACCAGCTGCAGCAGCGCGGCGCAGGGCAGCGCCGGGGACGCGGCCGCGGTCACCGGGCCGGCCTCCGGGTCGCGGCCAGCGGCCTGCGCAGGCGGTGGCGACGCTGCCGGTGCCCGCCGGCGCCGGCGGGCTTCGCGGTCGCGCATCCGCGCGTGGGGCCTTCCGGCCGGCGGGTCATGCCAGCGCCTCGCGCTCGACCGCCGTGCCGCCCTGCAGCCAGCCGACGATCACGTTGAGCAGGCCGACGACGGCCAGCAGCACGATGCCCAGCGCCAGGGCGAGCGGCAGGTCGCCCTTGCTGGTCTCCAGCGCGATCGAGGTCGTCATCACGCGGGTCACGCCGGCGATGTTGCCGCCCACGACCATCACGGCGCCGACCTCCGCGATCGCGCGCCCGAAGGCGGTGAGCAGCAGCGTCAGCACCGCCACGCGCTCGTGCACGAGCAGCAACGCCGCCCGCAGCATCGGCGAGGCGCCGAGCGACGCGAGCTGGTCGCCACCGTCGCGCAGCGCGTTGAGCACGAGCCGCCGCGACAGCGCCGCCACCAGCGGCACCACGAGGATGGTCTGCGCGACGACCATCGCCGCGGGTGTGAAGAGGATGCCCAGCGAGCCCAGCGGCCCGGCGCGCGACAGCAGCAGGTACACGAGCAGGCCGACGACGACCGAGGGCATCGCCAGCAGCGTGTTCAGCAGCAGCACGACGGCGCGCTGGCCCGGGAAACGCGCCACCGCGATCCAGGCGCCGATGGCCAGCCCGGCGGCCGCGCCGATCAGGCAGGCCGTTCCGCTGACCCGCAGCGACAGGCCGACGATGCCCAGCAGCTCGCGATCGGCGCTGGAGATCAGGCCCAGCGCCAGCGTGAGGCTGTCGGCGATCGTGCTCATCGGGGGTGGCGGACAAAGGCGCGGATTGTCCCGGCGGGCCGGACGGCGATCGATATGTCGGTACGTTCATAGCTGCGGGCCCGGGGGCATGCAGAATGCCGGCGCGGGTCCCCCTTCAGGATGGAGCGTGCAGCGTGACCGAACTCGGCCCGAACCCCCTGGCTGCCGGCGAGCGCAACATCGCCGTCGACGAGGCGCGCGCGGCGATCCGCGGCGCGCTGGCGCCGATCGGCGGCATCGAGACCGTCGCGTTGCGTGACGCGGTCGGCCGGGTGCTGGCCGCCGACGTCGTCTCGCCGATCGACGTGCCGGCGCACGACAACTCGGCGATGGACGGCTACGCCTTCGACGGCTCGGCGCTGCAGGCCGGGACGGCGCTGAGCTTGCGCAGCGTCGCGACGGTCTTCGCTGGCGCGCCGTTCGCCGGCACGCTGCACGAGGGCGAGTGCGTGCGCATCATGACCGGCGCGCTGCCGCCGGCGGGGACCGATACCGTCGTGATCCAGGAGCTGGTCCGGGTCGACGGCGATCATCTCATCATCCCGGCCGGCCAGCGCGCGGGCCAGAATATCCGCCTGGCTGGCGAGGATCTGGCGTCCGGCCGGCCGGCGCTCGCCGCCGGGCGGCTGATTCGCCCGGCAGAACTCGGCCTGATGGCTTCGCTCGGCTGTGCAGAGGTCAGCGTCTACCGCCGTCTGCGCGTGGCCTTCTTCTCGACCGGCGACGAACTGTGCTCGATCGGTAGGCCGCTTGCCGACGGGGAAGTATATGACAGTAACCGCTACACGATTTTCGGCATGCTCACGCGCCTCGGCTGCGAGGTGCTCGACCTCGGCGTCGTCCGCGACGATTCGGCAAGTCTCGAGGCGGCGTTCCGCGACGCCACTGCCGCGGCTGACGTGGTGATCACCAGCGGCGGCGTCTCGGTCGGCGAGGCCGATTTTGTCAAGCCGCTGATGGCCAAGCTTGGCGAGGTGCTGTTCTGGAAGATC
>DDSQ01000031.1:0-3615 GCA_002343845.1 Planctomycetes bacterium UBA2386
TCGAGGTGGGCGATCCAGCGGCGGGCAGGGCGCATGGCGAGGGCTGGCGGCGACGGGGATGCGGGCGACGGGGAGCGGGCGACGGGCGACGGGCGACGGGCGACGGGCAGCGGGCGACGGGGAGTGGGCGACGAGGAGCGGACGGGGGAGCCGACGACGCGCGCATCGCGCGGCGGGCCCCGTCGCCCGCGCCACGAGCCGGCCCGAGGCCGGGAGTGTGCAGGACTTGCCCGCGTCCGCGGCGTCCCGGGCGTCGTGCCGGGCTGCCTGGCGCAGCCTGCCGACGACGACACTGTCTGACGCAGGTCATGGTCGACCGCGATGCCGCGGCACCAGAATCGTCGCGTCCCGAACCGGCCTGCGTCCCCACGGCGCGGCCATCGCGGAGCCAGCGCCAAGCCTCGGCGCGGCGTGTGGCCGACCCGATCGCCCAGCCGCCCAAGAGGCGGTGTCTGCCCCGCCTGGCACCACCCGAGGGCAGCGGAAGGGTCGTTCGCTCGTCAGAGCACCACCACGGAGGTTTCATGAACCATCGGTCTCCCACCCGGCTCGTCGCGTTCCTCGGCGGCCTGCTGGCCCTGCTGTTCACGTCGCTGTCGGCGCTGGCGCAGCCGCTCGTCGACGCGGCCTGGGCCGTCGCCAACATCGGCAAACCCGGGGTCGTCTTCGTCGACCTGCAGCCCGGGCCCGACTACCTGAAGGGCCACATCCCGGGCGCGGTCAACACCAACTACGGCAAGGACGGCTGGCGCGCGGATCGTGCGCGCGACAAGGTGCCGGACATGTTCCCGGAGAACATCGAGCCGCTGGTCGCGCTGATCGGCAAGCTCGGCATCGACAACGACACGCACGTCGTGCTGGTGCCGCCCGGCTACAACGTCACCGACATGGGCATGGGCACCCGCGTCTACTGGACCTTCAAGGTGCTCGGGCACGACAAGGTCTCCATCCTCAACGGCGGCATCAACACCTACACCAACGACGACAAGCGCCCGCTGCAGACCGGCCCGGTCACGCCGGCGCCGAAGGTGTTCAAGGCCAACCTGCGCCGCGACATGCTGATCACGATGGACGACGTCAAGAAGGCGCAGGCCGACGGCAAGCTGCTGATCGACGCCCGCCCCGAGGACCACTACGCGGGCATCAACCGCCACGGCAAGTCCACGCAGAGCGGCACCATCGCCGGCGCGAAGAACGTGCCGCACAACTGGATGGCCGTCAACGGCGGCGGCGTCTTCCGCCCGAAGGCGCAGGCCGAGCAGCTCTACGCGGTGGCCAACGTCCCGACGGCCGGTGAGCACATCCAGTTCTGCAACACCGGGCACTGGGCCTCGATCGGCTGGTTCGTCGCCAGCGAGATCGTCGGCAACAAGCAGTCGAAGATGTACGACGGCTCGATGGTCGAGTGGACGATGCTGAAGGGCGGGCCGGTCGAGGCGCGCGTCAAGCTCCAGTAACGCGCGTCCCGCGCTCCCCCTCCGCCACACCGGCGGTCTCGGCGGCCCCTGCGGCCGCCGCCGCGTTTCCGGCGGCCCTTGCGGCCGCCGCGGCGTTTCCGGCGGCCCTTGCGGCCGCCGCGGCGGTTGCAGCCGGGCCGTGCCCGGCGATGCCGTGGGAAGGGCGCGGCGTCACGCCGCCGGCAACAGCCCCAGCGGCTCCAGCGTCCGGTCGACGGCCTCGCTCCAGCCGCGGTTGGCGGCCGGGCTGGCGGGGCTGGGGTGCAGGATCTGCGCCACGCGCACCCGACGCGCCAGCGCGCCGTCGACCTGGCTGCCCTGCAGCACGCCGCGCAGGCAGCGCTCGGCGAAGCCGCCGATGCCGATGGCCCACTGCGGTTGCAGGGCCGACAGCGCCGCCGCCAGGTGGGTGTTGCAGGCCCCCTCGACGGCGCGGCGTTCGGCGGCGGGCAGCTTGTCGGGCGTGAAGTTGCGGCCCGAGGCCTCCAGGAAGACCAGCGGGCAGTAGTTCAGCACGAACCAGTCGCGGAAGAAGGCCTCGGCCGGGCCGAAGCGCTGCGCGGCCCAGCCCCACAAACGCCGGCCGCTGACTTCCGAGCGCGTGCACGCGAAGCCCTCGATGCGGCGCTTGGGGTGCTCGTGCGCCGGGCGCTCGACGCTCGCCTGCAGGCCCATCCAGTCGCGCACCGCGGCCACTTCGCCGAAGGGCACGCCGGTCTGCATCATGCCGAACGGGCCGGGGTTCATGCCCAGCAGCACCACGCGCCTGGGCCCGGCGCCGTAGCGCCGCACGTAGGCCTCGTACGGCGCCCAGGCATAACTCAGCGGGTCGTACACATGCACGACCGGCGGCGCGAAGCGCAGCGTGGCCAGGGTGCGCGAGAGCTCGCGGGCGGCATCGAGCAGGGCGGTGGCGGTGGCGGACGTCATGGCCCGGAGTGTGCGCCACCGGCAGGCCGCGCCGGCTCAGCGCGACCTGGGCACCACGCAGTGCCGGCTGCGCCGGGCGAGCACCGCCTCGAAGTCGACGAGCGCCTGCTGCATCACCGGCGTCGCGCCGTCGTGGCAGCCGAGGCAGGCGCCGACGCGCAGGATGCGCTGCTGCTCGGCCGCCGAGAACGGGCGCACGTCGTCGCGCGTGGAGACCATGCCGCTGCGCGTGCGGCCGAAGGCGGTCCACGCGTCGGCGGGCAGGCCGTCGTGGGGCGAGGGCGGCTCGGCGGCGCGAAAGCTCCAGCGGCGGGCGACCCGGTCGAAGCTCAGCGCGCCCTTGCCGTAGCCCAGCGCCAGCGGATCGGCGTGGCACGAGACGCACGGGCGGGCCTCGCGGCGGATCGTGTGCGCGAAGCTGTGCGCATGGAGCCGGCGGAAGACGATGTCGGGCCGGCCGCGGGGATCGCGGTTGCGGTCGAAGCTCATGATCATGCCGGGCACGACGGTGTCGACGAGCTCGCGGTGGCCGCCCGGCGCGCCGTGATCGGCCCGCACGCCCAGCGTCGGCAGCGTCGCCTCGAAGGGGCCGGCGCTCTCGTTCCAGGTGCCGCGCACCCACTGCTGCGCCGCGTGGTCGAAGCCCTCGCCGGCCGGGTCGAAGGCGGTGTGGCAGGTCGTGCAGCGCGGGGCCCAGGCCGAGTGGCAGCTCGTGCAGGCCAGCCGGGCGTGGCCCTGGCCGGCGGTGCAGGCCGCGGCCGGCGGCTTCAGCGGGTGCACCGCACCGCTGCGCTTGGCGCGCAGCGTGCCGCGCCCCTGCGGGTCGACCGTGACGTTGACCAGCACGTCGCCCTGGCGGCCGGCGCCCAGGCGCTCGCCGGGTGCCAGCGTCCAGCGGCGCAGCGCGAGCAGCGTGCGCGATTCGGGGTCGGCGTCCGCCAGCGCCACCGAGGCGAGCCGCGCCGCGTGGCAGTCGGTGCAGGTGATGCGCTGCTGGTCGCTCTTGCGCGCGGCGACGGCGCCCGAGCCCATCACCTCCCAGGCGGTGTGGCAGTCGATGCACTCCAGCCCGCGTTCGTGGTGCACGTCGGGTGCGATGTACTCCAGCGTGCGCCCGTCGGCGAGCTGGCGCAGCCGGGCGCCGGGCCGCGACGGCGCGCCGCGCAGCTCGTGCCAGCCCTCGTAGCTCAGTGCGATGCGGCCCGAGCGGCTGTGGCAGCCGAAGCAG
>DDSQ01000031.1:3641-3859 GCA_002343845.1 Planctomycetes bacterium UBA2386
CCGCCGACGGTGCTTCGGCCACTGCCGCCGACGCCGCCTCGGCCGCCGCCGCAGCCGCCACCCGACGCGCCTGGTGATCCGCGCGCGCCTTCTCGTCGTAGACCAGGTGGCAGGCCAGGCAGCCGCCGCCCTGCGACGACTCGGTGATCGGCCCCGTCTCGTCCTTGGCCTGGCCCAGGTGGCAGCCCACGCACAGCTCGCGCAGGTGGCTGTCGGCG
>DDSQ01000138.1:0-395 GCA_002343845.1 Planctomycetes bacterium UBA2386
GTTCCACACCCGCCATGCCCGGGCCTGCCGCGCCGAACGGCTGGCACTGCGCGACCTGCGTCACCAGTTGGAGGAACTCGACGGCGAGATCGCGCGGGTCGCCGTGATGGCGGCGCCGGCGAAGCCGAGGCCGACCCGACTGCTGCTGCGCGGCGACTTCACCCGCCCCGCCGACGAGATCGCCCCCGCCGTGCCAGCGTCGCTCGGCGCGCTGCCGCCCGACGCGCCGGCGAACCGCCTGGGCCTGGCGCAGTGGCTGGTGCGCCGCGACCACCCGCTGGTCTGGCGCGTGGCCGCGAACCGGCTGTGGCGGTTGTGCTTCGGCCACGGGCTGGTCGAGACCGTCGACGACTTCGGCAACCGCGGCGAAGCGCCGAGCCATCCCGAACTGCTCG
>DDSQ01000138.1:467-1933 GCA_002343845.1 Planctomycetes bacterium UBA2386
GAGCCGCTGGCGGCTCGACGCCGAGGCGCTACGCGACCAGGCGCTGCTGCTCGGCGGCCTGCTCGACCGGCGAGTTGGCGGCAAGAGCGTGCGGCCATGGCAACCCGCAGACCTGTGGGAGGAGCTGTCGCCGGAGCGCGACCGCCACCGCCGCGGCCTCTACGTGCAGGCCAACCGCAGCGTGCCCTTCACCACCTTCGCCCTGTTCGATCTGCCGCCGCGCGAGGTGTGCATGCCGCGGCGCACGCAGACGACCACGCCGCTGCAGGCGCTGGCGCTGTTCAACGACCCCAACTTCCACGCCGCAGCGGCAGGCTTGGCGGCGCAACTGCTCGCGAGCCCGGGCGACGACACGGCGCGACTCACCGACGGCTTCCACCGCTGCACCGCGCGACGCCCCGCGGCCGACGAACTGCACGTGCTCGGCGGGCTGCTGCGGCGCCAGCGTGGCCGCTGCGCCGATGAACTCACCGCCTGGACCGCGGTGACCGCGGTCCTGCTCAACCTCGACGCCACCCTGACCCGTAGCTGACGCGCATGACGACATCCATGTGGGAGAGAGTGAGCCGCCGCGGGTTCTTGCGCGGCAGTGCGGGCTGCCTGGGTGCACTGGCCCTGCGGGCGGTCGGCACCGAAACCACCGAGCCCGGGCGACCACACTTCGCACCGCGCGCCAAGGCAGTGATCTTCCTGTGCATGCAGGGGGCGCCGTCGCAACTCGACCTGTTCGACGAGAAGCCGCGGCTGCAGGCCATGGACGGCCAGCCGATGCCGGCGAGCCTGGTGCAGGGTCAGGCCGTCGACCAGCTGAAGGGCAGCGCGCTGGTCTGCGCGGGCTCGCGCTTCCGCTTCGCACCGCACGGTCGCTGCGGCATGCGACTCAGCGAGTTGCTGCCGAACCTCGGCCGGCAAGCCGACCGCATCGCGCTGATCCGCTCGATGCACACGCCGGTGATCAACCACCCGCCCGCGGTGTCGCACCTGCTCTCGGGCAACAGCCTGCTCGGCCGACCAAGCTGCGGCGCCTGGATCGCCTACGGCCTCGGCAGCCAGAACCGCGACTTGCCGACCTACACGGTGCTGGCCTCGGGGATGAGCCCGGGCGAGCCGCCACCGCCGGCCCACCAGTGGGGCGCCGGCTTTCTGCCGGGCCACTTCCAAGGCGTGCAGTTCCTCAGCGGCAGCGAGCCGGTGCGCTTCCTGACCGACCCGGCCGAGACGTCGCGGGCCGCGCGCCGCGAACAGCTCGACGCCCTGCACGCACTCGACCGCCGTCAGCGCGACGCAGTCGGCGACCCGGCGATCGACACCCGGATCGCCGCCTACGAACTGGCCTTCCGCATGCAGGTCGAGGTGCCCGAGACGCTCGATCTGAGCGGTGAGTCGGCCGCCGCGCGGCAGCTCTATGGCCCCGACGTGGACCGCCCCGGCAGCTTCGCCCGCAACTGCCTGCTGGCTCGACGGCT